>NZ_MAPV01000329.1 GCF_001700505.1 Streptomyces mutomycini | reverse complement strand
GACCACGACACACCACCACCAGAAACAGCAGCAGCATCCGCACCGACCAAAGCCAGCCTCGGCACATACACATCCCCGCCACGCAACGCGAACTCCGGCTCACCCTCAGCAACAGCCGCAGCCAGCACAGACACCGGAACACCAACAGCCCCACCATCCGAATCCACCAGCACAAACCGCCCAGGATGCTCGGACTGCACAGAACGCAGAAGTCCACGTACAGCGGCCTGCACGGGGTCGGGCAGGTCCTCGGACGCGATGCCGACGGCACCGCGGGTCAGCACGGCGAGCCTGGCCCGCGTGGGTGTCTCCGGGGCGAGCCACTCCTGGACGCGGGCCAGCACGACGCCGGCCAGGGCGTGCGCCGCGGCCGGCACGTCGTCGCCGCCGGGCAGTTCCTGGGCGGTGCAGTCGAGCAGCACCAGCTCGGGGTCGTCGGCGACGACCTCGGCGAGCGGGGTGCCCGGGTGCCAGTGGACGGTGGGGGGTGCGGCGGCGGGCGCGGGCCGCCAGACGTCCCAGCGGGGGATGTACAGCGACCGGGCGGGGGCCGCCGCGCGCATCTCGGCGGCGGAGAGCGGGCGCAGCACGAGTTCGTCCACGGAGGCGACGGGCGTGCCCGCGGCATCCGTGGCCAGCAGCCGTATGCCGTCGCCACCGGCCGCGGTCAGCCGGACGCGCAGCGAGGTGGCGCCGTCGGTCCAGGTCTGCACGCCGGACCAGGCGAACGGGAGACGCACTGCGCCCTCGTCCCCGAACAGGCCGCCCGGGCCCATGGCGTGGAGGGCGGCGTCGAGGAGAGCGGGGTGGGCGAGGAAGTCATCGGCGGTCGCCTCTTCGGGCAGGGCCACTTCGGCGAACACCTCGCCGCCGCGGCGCCAGACGGCCTGCAGGCCCTGGAAAGCGGGGCCGTACTCGTAGCCGCGCTCGAACAGCGCGCCGTAGAGGTCTCCCAACTCGACGGGGGCGGCGCCGGCGGGCGGCCAGGCGCCCTGGAGGTCACCGAACTCCCCTGTGTCCCGTGCCTCTTCGGCCGTCAGGGTGGCGGTGGCGTGCCTGATCCACTCGGCGGGCTCTTCCTGGTCGGCGGTGCCGGTCCTGGAGTGGATCGTGGCGGTCCGCGCGCCGGACTCGTCGGCCTCGGCGATCTGGACCTGGAGGGTTACGCCGGTGTCCGCGGTGAAGGTGAGGGGGCGCTCCAGGGTGAGCTCCTGAACCCGGCCGCAGCCTCTCTCCCGGCCTGCTGCGAGAGCGAGTTCGAGGAAGGCGGTGCCGGGAAGGAGCACGGCCTCCAGGAGGACGTGGTCGGCCAGCCACGGGTGCGTCGGCAGGGAGATCCTGCCCGTGAAGACGGCCTCGTCCGAACCGGCGGGGATCGTGGCAGCGGCGAGCAGCGGGTGGCTGACCGGGTCGAGCCCGATGCCCGTGGCGTCCCCGGTGCCGGCGGGGCCCTCCATCCAGAAACGGCGCCGCTGGAACGGGTACGTCGGCAGTCCGGCCCCATCGGTCGGGGCGGCCGGGGCAGCGGTGGCGGCCGCGCCGTCCAGGAAGGTGTCCCAGGAGATGCCGGCGCCGCGGGTCCACAGGGTGGCGGCGGCGCGGGTCAGAGCGGTGCTCTCGTCCTGGTCCCGGCGGAGCGTACCCGAGACGACCACGTCGGCGTGGCCCGCCGCGGCCGCGAGGTCCTCGATGGCGGGGGCGATCACCGGGTGCGGGCTGATCTCGACGAACGTGTCGATGCCGCGGCCGAGGAGGGCGGTGACCGTCTCGGCGAAGCGCACCGGCTCGCGCAGGTTCCGGTACCAGTACCGCGCGTCGGCACGGTCACCGGCGAGGGGCTGCACGGTCACCGACGAGTACATCTGTACGGAGCCGGCGCGGGGCGCGATGGGTCCGGCGACCTGGAGGAGCCGGTCACGGATGCTTTCCACGTGCGGGGTGTGGGATGCGTAGTCGACCGGGATGGTGCGGGCACGGACGCCGGCGGCCCCGGCGGCCTCGGAGATCTCGGCGAGCACCTCGGGGGCGCCGGCGACGACGGTGGCGCCGGGGCCGTTGACGGCGGCCACCCACACGCCGTCGCGTCCGCCGAGGATTTCGGCGGCGCGCTCCGCGGAGGCGGCCAGGGAGACCATGCCGCCCTGCCCGGCAAGGTCCTCTGCGATGGTGCGGCTGCGCAGTGCGACCAAGCGCGCCCCGTCCTCGAGGGAGAGGATGCCGGCGGCGCAGGCGGCGGCGATCTCGCCCTGGGAATGTCCCACCACGACATCGGGCGTGACGCCCGCGGCCTGCCAGACCTTGGCGAGGGAGACCATGACGGCCCACAGCACGGGCTGCACCACGTCGACGCGCTCGAGGGCCTGTTCGTCGCCGAGGACGTCGAGCAAGCGCCAGTCGGCGTGCGGCGCGAGTGCATCGGCGCACTCGCGCATGGCTTCGGCGAAGACCGGCGAGGACGTGAGGAGTCCGGTGGCCATGCCGGTCCACTGGGAGCCCTGGCCGGGGAAGACGAACGCGACCTTGGCGCCGGGCCGTGCGGTGCTGTGTACCAGGCCGGGCGCGTCCGCCGTACCGTCGGCCAGGGAGGCGAGCGCCGCGGCGCGCTCGTCGCCGAAGACGACGGCGCGGTGGGTGAACGAGGCGCGGGTGCGGACGAGGGCAGCGGCAACGGTGTCCGTGTCCGGGTCGCCCGCGTCGGCGAGGAAGGTGAGCAGCCTGCCGCCCTGGTCGTGGAGAGCGGTGGCGTTCTTGGCGGACAGCGGCCAGGGAGCGGGGACGCCGGTGAGCACCGCCACCGGCGCGTCGCCCGCGGACGGCTTCCCGGCCTCGGGGGCCTGTTCGAGGATGACGTGGGCATTGGTTCCGCTGATACCGAACGAGGACACCGCTCCACGCCGCGGCCTGCCCGTCTCGGGCCAGGCGACGGGCTCGGTCACCAACTCGACGGCGCCCGCCGTCCAGTCGACGTGCGGGGTGGGCTCGTCCACGTTCAGGGTGGGCGGGACCACGCCGTGCTGCAGGGCGAGCACCATCTTGA
>NZ_MAPV01000328.1 GCF_001700505.1 Streptomyces mutomycini | reverse complement strand
GTGTGCCTCCGGGGGCCGTGGGGGGGGCTCGAATTATGTCGGGTACACCTCAATGACGAAACAGGGTCATCTCGCCACCGCCGCCCGCATGGCCGGAACCCGTCGACCACACGCATTGCAAGATTACGAATTTCTCAAACTCGGAAGTTCGCATTTCGTGATACCTTGGCAAGGATGGCGACAGAGGTAGGAGGTCATTGCATGACTGGAGCCACAGCCATACTGCGCACGAACGGGCAGATCACACTGCCCAAGGCCATTCGGGCAGCCCTCGGGGTGAACCAGGGCGACGAACTCGAGTTCGAGATCACCGGCGCCGGTGAAGTGACGGTGCACGGACTCACCAAGATCCGCTCCGACCAGGCCTGGTTCTGGACTCCGGAGTGGCAGGAGGGCGAGCGCAGGACCAGCGAGGACATCGCTGCCGGTCGCACCGCCGTCCACGAGGACACGGACAGCATGTTCGCGCACCTCGACGAAGACTGACCCCTGACACCGGGAGGCCCGATTGCCCACTTTTGAGACGACTGCCCACTTCAAGCGCGACTTCAAGGCCTTGAAGCCCGAGGAGCGGAAGCGCTTCGAGGACGTCATCCGGAAGAGGTTCGTTCCGGATGTGGAGTTGGGGCAGTTCCGACCCGGACTCCGGGTCAAGCCGGTCCAGGGCATCTCCTTGCCGCAGGGCGCACGCCCTGTCATGGAGATGACTTGGGCACCGGACGGTCGTGCCACCTGGCAGTACGGAGACGAAGTCCGCCCAGGGGTGACGCACATCCTGTGGCGCCGAGTGGGGGGCCACGACATCTTCGTCCCCGGGCCGGCCTGAACAAGCCGACGGTCCGCCACGACGCGTGGCGGACCGTCGGTCCTCGGGCCCTGCGGGAGCGCTGGACGTTACAGCGCGCCGGAGTTACTGCACGACCGTGATCCGGTCCGTGGCCGGCGGGGCCAGCGGTGCGGAAGCCGTCGAGTGGGCTGCCAGGTAGGCGTTGAACAGGTCCAGGTCGGACGCCCCGACCAGCTTGTTCGTGCCCTGGCCGAGGGCCGCGAAGCCGTCGCCGCCGCCCGCGAGGAACTCGTTCATCGCGACGCGGTACGTCTTCGCCGGGTCGATCGCCTCACCGTTCAGCAGGATCGAGGAGGCGACCACGCGCTCGGCGCCCGACTTCGTCAGGTCCAGCGTGTAGGTGAGGCCCTTCGAGACCTGAAGGATCTTCGGGGACGCCTCGTTGGAGCCGCTGACCTGCTGCTGCAGTGCGGTGACCAGCTGCGCGCCGGTGAGGTCGACGACGTTCATCATGTTGGTGAACGGCTGGACCGTGAACGCCTCGCCATACGTCACCACCCCGTCGCCCTCACCGCCGGACGCCGCGTACACCAGGTCGGAGCGGATACCGCCCGGGTTCATGAACGCGACGACCGCGCCGCCCTTGTCCGCGGGGGCCAGGCCCTCCAGCTGGGCGTCGGCGATCAGGTTGCCGAGCGGCTTCTCGGGAGCGGTGGAGCCGCGGCCGTTGATGTCGGCGGAGATGAAGCCCTGCGGCCGGCCCGCGATGGGTGCGGCGAGGGTGTTCCAGCGGGCGATCAGCGCCGTCATGTCGGTGGCCTTGGCCTGGTCCCGGCTGACGATGTGGTTGGCCGACTCCACCGACGTACGCACGATGTCCTTGGTGCGGCGGTCGTAGGTGAGGGTCGTGTCGGTGTAGAGCTTGCCGAACGACGACGCCGACGTGACCATGCGCGGCTTGCCCGACGGGTCCGGGACCGTGCACACGTACGCCTGGTGGGTGTGGCCCGTGACCAGGGCGTCGACCTTCGGCGTGATGCCCTTGGCGATGTCGACGACCGGCCCGGAGATGCCGTCACCGGCGCCCGGGCTGTCGCAGTCGTAGTTGTACGAGGAGGAGGCCGGGGCGCCGCCCTCGTGGATCAGCGCGACGATGGACTTGACGCCCTGGCGGTCCAGCTCCTTGGCGTACTTGTTGACCGTCTCGATCTCGTCGTGGAACTTCAGACCCTTGACGCCGTTGGCCGTGACGATGTTCGGCGTGCCCTCCAGGGTCACCCCGATGAAGCCGATCTTGACGCCGTTCTTCTTCCAGACCGTGTACGGCTTGAGGACCGGCTTGCCGGTCTTCTCGTTCGTCACGTTGGCCGCGAGGTACGGGAAGTCCGCGCCCTCGAACTTCTTGTCCTTCTCGTAGCACCCCTCGACCGGGTGGCAGCCGCCGTTCTGCAGACGGGCGAGCTCCGTGGCCCCCTCGTCGAACTCGTGGTTGCCCACGGCCGTCACGTCGAGGTCGAGCCCGTTGAGCGCCTCGATGGTGGGCTCGTCGTGGAAGAGCCCCGACAGCAGCGGGCTCGCGCCCACCATGTCGCCGCCGGCCGCGGTGACGGAGTACGGGTTCCCCTTGCGCGCGGTGCGCAGCGAGGTCGCCAGGTACTCGACGCCACCGGCCGGAATCGACTTCACCGTGCCGTCGGCCTGCTTCTCACTGACCGTCCCCGCGGAACCGGCGGGCGGCTCCAGGTTGCCGTGCAGGTCGTTGAAGGAGAGCAGCTGCACGTCGACGGTGCGGGACTGCTGGCCGTGACCGTGCCCCCGGTCCTGGGCGCCGGCCGGCATCGCGGCGACGAGCGCACCTACGGTGGTCAGCCCGGCGACGGTGGCGAGCACCCGCCGAGTCGCACGGTTCTTCTGTGGAGTCGCTGACATCGGTCCCCTTCGATTCTCTGGATCCTGCGTGCCGCAGCCTAGAGTCAACGCGCGTAGCGCGACAGATGTCCGGGGTTACGAACTGGTTGCTGCGCGCCCAGAAAGGGGTCGATCACCCGTAGGGCGTACATTTGCGAGCAGAAACGTCACCGCAGGCATACGTGCCGGAATCCTGCACCCGTGGACAACGAACTCACGGCCGAGGCAGTGGTGCCGGCCCAGCACCGGGGCGAACTTCCCCCTGGCTTCTACGACATGCTCGACGACCTCAAGTCGATCGTGCGGGGCGCGCACGTGCGCGCACAGCTCAAGGTGAACACCGAGATGCTCCTGATGTACTGGCAGATCGGGCGGACGATCCTGGAGAGGCAGGGCGGCGAGAAGTGGGGGACGAAGGTCGTCGACCGCATCGCCACGGAGCTGCGGACCGAGTTCCCGAACCAGCGGGGGTTCAGCGCGCGCAATCTGCAGTACATGCAGCAGATGGCTCGAACATGGACCGAACAGTTTGCGCAGCAAGCTGCTGCGCAATTGCCCTGGGGCCACCTCCAGCTCCTCATGGACAAGTGCAGAACCCGCTTCGAGCTGGACTTCTACGCCCAGCACGCCGTGTACCACGGCTGGTCCCGCGACCGCCTCAGCACGCACATCCGCAGCGAGCTCCATCTGGCCCAAGGCGCGGCCGCCAACAACTTCGACGTCACCATCCCGGAGCAGTCCGAGGCCGCGACACAGATCTTCAAGGATCCGTACCGTCTGGAGTTCACCCAGCTGTCGGACACCGCCGCCGAGCGCGAGCTCGAGGACGCGCTGACGAACAAGATCATCCAGTTTCTCACCGAGCTCGGCTTCGGGTTCGCGTTCGTCGGCCGCCAGTACCCCCCTCACCGTGGGCGATACGGAGTTCCGCATCGACCTGCTCTTTTACCACTTCATGCTGCACCGCTTCGTGGTGGTCGAGCTGAAGACCACCAGGGCTCACCCCTCTCACCTCGGGCAGCTCAGCTTCTACGTCACCGCGGTGGACCGCCTTCTGCGCGACCCGGAGCGGGACGACCGGACACTTGGCATCCTCATCGCGGAGAGCAAGGACGAGACGGTCGTCGAATTCGCACTGCAGTCCCAGAACCAGCCACTCGCGGTCAGTACGTACGCCGCCCTCCCGCCGGGAGTGCGGGAGCTGATGCCCAGCTCCGAGGACCTCTCCCGCATCACTCACGAGGTCCTGCACCGTGGGGCGAACTCCGACTGACGCAGCCGGGCGGCGCCCGAACGGGCCGCGCAACAGCTCGCAGCCCCCGGTGCCACACCCCCGCCCCGTACGCTCGTATCCATGACGAC
>NZ_MAPV01000327.1:432-1303 GCF_001700505.1 Streptomyces mutomycini | reverse complement strand
CCGAAACACTCATCATCTCAGCCCGCACACCCCAAGCCCTCGAACAAGCCACCGACCAACTCGCCACCCACCTCCGCAACGAACAACCCAACCTCGCCGACGCCGCACACACCCTCGCCACCGGCCGCCGCACATTCCCCCACCGCCGCACCGTCACCGGCAACACCCCCGACACCATCGCAGCCTCACTCGAAAGCCGCGACCCCGCCAACGTCCTCACCGCCCACACCCCAGCCAACACCCCACCACTCGTATACATCTTCAGCGGCCAAGGCTCCCAGCACACCGGCATGGCCCACGACCTCTACCAACAAGAACCCACCTTCCGCACCACCGTCGACCAATGCGCCGAACTCCTCACACCACACCTCGGCCACGACATCCGCGACATCATCTTCACCCCGGACAACCGACTCGACCAGACCCAATGGGCCCAACCCGCCCTCTTCACCATCGAATACGCCCTCACCCAACTCTGGCACTCCTGGGGCATCACCCCCACCACCATGATCGGCCACAGCCTCGGCGAATGGGTCGCCGCCTGCCTCGCCGGCGTCTTCACCCTCCCCGACGCACTCCACCTCGTCGCCCTCCGCGGCCGCCTCATGCAAGCCCAACCCCCCGGCGCCATGCTCAACATCATGGCCGACCGCACCACCGTCGAAGCCGCCCTCACCGACAACCTCTCACTCGCCGCCCACAACGGCCCCCGCGACTGCGTCATCTCCGGCACCCACGACGCCATCCACACCTTCACCACCCACGCCCAGGAAAACGGCTGGGCCACCCAACCCGTCACCACCTCCCACGCCTTCCACTCCACCCTCATGCAACCCATGGTCGACGAATTCACCACCGCCGTCGCCACCAC
>NZ_MAPV01000327.1:0-380 GCF_001700505.1 Streptomyces mutomycini | reverse complement strand
ACCGGCACCTGGATCACCGACCACCAAGCAACAGACCCCCACTACTGGGGCAACCACATCCTCTCCACCGTCGAATACACCACCGGCATCCAAACCGCCACCACCCAACCAGGCACCACCCTCCTCGAAATCGGCCCCGGCCAAACCTTCAGCAGCCTCGCCCGCCGCATCCTCACCCACACCAACACCCAAGCCACCACCCTCGCCACACTCCCCCACAAACGCGACCGCCGCACCGCCCCCGAAACCATCCAACGCACCCTCGCCACCCTCTGGCTCACCGGCACCACACCCAACTGGACCAACTACTACAACCAACAACAACGCCGCCGCATCCCCCTCCCCACCTACCCCTTCCAACACAAACACCACTGGCTGGA
>NZ_MAPV01000326.1 GCF_001700505.1 Streptomyces mutomycini | reverse complement strand
CCCTCGTCGGCGAAGCCGCGGTAGGTCGCCTGCAGGGACATCGACGCCAGGACGTAACCGCCCAGCGCTACTACATCCAGGCGCTGCGCCTGGCCCGCGCCGCCGCGGACGTGCCGCTGGGCGGTTACGTCCTGGCGTCGATGTCCCTGCAGGCGACCTACCGCGGCTTCGCCGACGAGGGCGTGGACCTCGCGCAGGCCGCGGTCGAACGCAATCGCGGGCTCGCCACCGCACGGACCATGAGTTTCTTCCGGCTCGTGGAGGCGCGCGCCCACGCCAAGGCCGGCGACGCACCGGCCGCGGGGGCCGCGCTCCGGGCCGCCGAGAGCTGGCTGGAGCGCTCCCGGACCGGTGACTCCGACCCGGCGTGGCTCGGCTTCTACTCGTACGACAGGTTCGCCGCCGACGCCGCCGAGTGCTATCGCGATCTCAAGGCGCCCCGCCAGGTGCGGCGCTTCACCGAGCAGGCCCTGTCGAAACCCACCGACGAGTTCGTCCGCTCCCACGGTCTGCGGCTCGTCGTGTCCGCGGTCGCCGAGCTGGAGTCGGGCAACCTCGACGCGGCCTGCGCGGCGGGGACGCGGGCGGTCGAGGTGGCGGGCCGCATCTCCTCGGCGCGCACCAACGAGTACGTACGCGACCTGCTGCACCGCCTGGAGCCGTACGGGGACGAACCCCGCGTGGCCGAGCTGCGGGAACGGGCCAGACCACTCCTGGTCGCCCCCGTCTGATCCGGACGACGGGCCCCGGGGACGACCGGCTTCACCGTTGCGCCCCGGTTTGGCATGGTCCGGGGGCGGAACATCGCGCCACGCGCACGCCAGCCCTGGTTTGAGCCCGTTGTCAGTGGGTCAGTGCACTATCGGGGTGGGAGGTGGCGTGATGACGACGCACGCGGCGTACGACTGCGATGTTCTGGTGATCGGTGGCGGAATCGTCGGTCTGTCGACCGCGTACGCGATCACGCGCACCGCACCGGGCACCAGGGTCACGGTGCTGGAGAAGGAGTGGGGCCCCGCCAGGCAC
Source organism: Streptomyces mutomycini (assembly GCF_001700505.1). Classification (GTDB taxonomy): domain Bacteria; phylum Actinomycetota; class Actinomycetes; order Streptomycetales; family Streptomycetaceae; genus Streptomyces; species Streptomyces mutomycini. Next base: position 3,121 of record NZ_MAPV01000326.1, on the reverse strand, counting down.
CAGACCGGGCGCAACAGCGGGGTGATCCACAGCGGCATCTACTACCCGCCGGGCTCGCTCAAGGCGCGCTACGCGCTGCGGGGCGCCGCCGAGATGGTGGACTTCTGCGCCGAGCACGGGATCGCCCACGCGGTGACGGGCAAGCTGATCGTCGCGACCGGCAAGGACGAATTGCCCCGGCTGCACGCCCTGGTGCAGCGCGGCCGGGCGCACGGTCTGCCGGTCCGGGAGCTCGGACCCGCGCAGATCGCTGAATACGAACCGCAGGTGCGCGGCCTCGCGGCGATCCGGGTCGGGACGACGGGGGTGTGCGACTTCACCGCCGTGACCGTCCGGTTCGCCGCCGAGGTGAGCGCCTCGGGGGGACAGATCCGCTACGGCGCGGAGGTCGTCGCCGTCGACCGGCGCCCGTGGGGCATCGCGGTGCGCACGTCAGACGGCCAGGTGGTCAGGGCCCGTGTGCTGGTCAACTGCGCGGGGCTGCACAGCGACCGGGTGGCGCTGCTCGCGGGCGACGACCCGGGGGCGCGCATCGTGCCGTTCCGCGGGGAGTACTACGAGCTGGCCAGGCCCGAGCTGGTGCGCGGGCTCGTCTATCCGGTGCCGGACCCCGCGTTCCCGTTCCTCGGGGTGCACCTGACCCGGGGCATCGACGGCACGGTCCACGTCGGCCCGAACGCCGTGCCGGCGCTGGCCCGCGAGGGCTACGGCCGGGCGGTCGTCCGTCCGCGGGATCTGGCCGCCACCCTGGCCTGGCCCGGCTCCTGGCGGATCGCCCGGCGGCACTGGCGGTACGGGGCGGGCGAGGTGCACAGATCGCTGTCGAAGAGCGCGTTCACCCGGGCCGTCCAGCGGCTGCTGCCGGAGGTGACGGAGGCCGATCTGCGGCCCTCCCCGGCCGGGGTCAGGGCCCAGGCGGTCCTTCGGGACGGCACACTGGTGGACGACTTCCTGATCCGGGACGCCCCGCACACCGTGCACGTGCTCAACGCCCCGTCCCCCGCGGCCACCGCTTCACTGCCCATCGGGAGGGAGGTGGCGCGACGGGCCCTGCTGCGGGCTCGCGCGACGGGGTGGACGCCTCCCGCCGTAGAATCGGGTCATTGTGTCTGATCCTGTGAACCCCACCCCAGAGACGCCCGGCCCCACCGCGGAGACGCCCGGCGTCCCGCCGGAGACCGCGCCCGCCACCGCCCCGGAGACGGACGGGGACACGGACGCCGAGGCTCGGCGTGCGGCGTCCTTCGAGCGTCAGCGGAGGCTGCGCCAGGAGCCCCGCTTCCCCGGCGGTCCGGCGGCCGACCCGGCGGGCTCGCACCACGAGCGCCGCATCCGCAGCTTCCAGCCGCGCCGCAGCCGGGTGACCACCGGCCAGGAGGACGCCCTCCAGCGTCTGTGGCCCACCTGGGGCCTCGACATCGACGGCCGTGGCGTCCTCGATCTCCCCACGCTGTTCGACGGCCTCCCTGTGGTACTTGAGATCGGCTTCGGCATGGGCGAGGCGACCGCGCAGATGGCGGCGGACGACCCGGTCACCGGAATCCTGGCCGTCGATGTGCACACCCCGGGCCAGGGCAATCTACTGAGTCTCGCGGAGCGGGCGGGGCTGTCCAACGTCCGTGTGGCCAACGGTGACGCGATCATCCTGCTCCGCGAAATGCTGGAACCGGACGCGCTGGACGGGCTCCGGGTGTTCTTCCCCGACCCGTGGCCCAAGAAGCGGCACCACAAGCGGCGGCTGATCCAGCCGGAGTTCCTCGACCTGGTGGCGCAGCGGTTGAAGCCGGGCGCGTTCGTCCACTGCGCGACGGACTGGGAGCCGTACGCGGAACAGATGCTGGAGGTCCTGACGGCGCACCCCCTGTTCGAGAACACCCGGGAGGACGGCGGCTACACGCCCCGGCCCGCGTTCCGGCCCCTGACCCGCTTCGAGGGCCAGGGCCTGGACAAGGGACACGTCGTGCACGACGTGCTGTTCACCCGTCGCTGATCAGCCATCGCCCGGCATCCCGTCCACCGCGGCGTGGCCAGGTGTCAGTGGCCCTCGTTAGGGTCGTCGGATGTCCGAGGGGTCCGTGCAGCACCAGCAGCCGGCCGTCCCGGTTCTCGAGGAGCAGCAGCTCGACGAGTTCCTGGGTGCCGTCCCGGAGCGAGGCCAGTGGCGTTACCGGCCCCGTCGCGTCGGCATGGTCTGGCGCAGCAAGGCGTTCCGCGCCGGTGCGGTGATCACGGTGCTCGCGCTCTGCGGCCTGGTGATCCTGGCCCTGGTGCGCCAGCAGACGGGCACCGAGGGCTTCCTGGTGGGACTGGGGCTGGCCGTCCTGCCCGTACCGCTGCTGATGGCGGCGTTCCGCTGGCTCGACCGGGTGGAGCCGGGCCCGTGGCCGAATCTGCTGTTCGCCTTCTCCTGGGGTGCGTGCGCCGCCGCGCTCGTGGCGATCCTCGCCAACTCCCTCGCGACCCGGTGGATAGCCACGGCCACCGCGGATCCGGCGAGCGCCGACACCCTCGGGGCCACCCTGGTCGCCCCGGTCGTCGAGGAGAGCGCGAAGGCCATCGCGATCCTGCTGATCCTCCTCTTCCGCAGACGGCAGTTCGGCGGAATCGTCGACGGCATCGTGATCGCCGGCTTCACCGCGACCGGCTTCGCGTTCACCGAGAACATCCTCTACCTGGGCAACGCCTTCGGCGAGGACCAGCAGCTCGGGACCACGGGCCTGGCCTCCGTCACGGCCGGGACGTTCTTCGTGCGCGTGGTGATGTCGCCGTTCGCGCACCCCTTGTTCACGGTGCTCTCCGGCATCGGCTTCGGCATCGCTGCGCTCGGCGGGCACCGTCACCGGGTGCGCAGAGTCGTCCTGCCGCTGCTCGGGCTCGTCCTCGCCATGGGCGTGCACGCCCTGTGGAACGGCTCGTCGGCCTTCGGCCCGTACGGCTTCTACGCGGTGTACGGCGCGTTCATGATGCCGTGCTTCGGCCTGGTGACCTGGCTCGCGATCTGGTCGCGCCGGCGGGAGCTGCGCACGCATCGAGGCCAGTGCGTGGGGCTCGGCCGGGGTGAGCCAGCCGGCCGCCGCGTACACCGGCAGCTCCGTGGAGAGCGTGCGCAGCTCCCGCCGGC
>NZ_MAPV01000325.1 GCF_001700505.1 Streptomyces mutomycini | reverse complement strand
GGGGGCGGGGGGCGTTGTTGCGTCACCGCATAGGCTGTGCGGAACACCAGACGCAGCAGGGGGCAGACGCCATGACGACAGGTCGGCTCGGGCAGCAAGCCGCGCCACCGAATGCGGCCTATGCCGGGCAGGTCGTGTATTTCCCGGATCCTGTCCGGGCGTCCCGCCACCCCAGGGGTGTGCGTGTGGACGGGAACGGCTTTCCGGTGCTTTCGCCGTACGCGCGTGCGGCCGCGGAGATCGCGGATCCTCCTCCGGGTTTCGGTGTGGATGAGTTGCGGCTGACGGATTATGTGTCGGCGAACGCGGCGTTGGCGGCGAGCGGGCATGAGCTGTGGGACACGATTCCCGCGGTGGCGACTCCGCACGGCTGGACGTGGCATCACGTGGCGGGTGGCCGGCGGATGGAGCTGGTGCCGGTCGAGGTGAAGGCGTTGTTGCGTCATCACGGTGGTCTGGCGACGGCTTCGGTGGATCAGGACCGTCGGGGTACGCGGCCGCTGCAGGAGACGCGGCCTGCTCATTTCCGGCTGCCGAAGGGTTCTGTGGCGGTGGGTGAGCAGCAGGTCCTGGGTGTGGAGGAGGATCTGGGGTACCGGCTGCCGGGTGCGTACCGGTCGTTCCTGAAGGCGGCGGGTGGTTCGGCTCCGGTGGGTGCGGCGCTGGACGCGGAGCTGGGTCTGCTGGTTGACCAGCCGTTCTTCACGGTGCGTGAGGAAGCGGCTGTGAATGATCTGGTGTATGTGAACAAGTGTCTGCGGGACCATTTCACGAAGGACTTCCTGGGTGTGGGTTTTGTCCAGGGCGGGATCCTGGCGGTGAAGGTGCGTGGCTCCGGTGTGGGGTCGGTGTGGTTCTGTGCGTATGACGATGCGCGGGATCAGGACGGCTGGGGTGTGCAGGAGCGGGTCGACCGGCTTCTGCTGCCGTGTGGCGAGGATTTCGATGCTTTCCTTCAGCGGCTCGCGGGTAATCCGCCGGAGCTGGAGACGGTGGCGAATCTGATGGTGGACGGTGGCTTCGCGCGGGCCGTCCCGGTGGAGGGGTGAGCGGGGTGGTGACGTTCGCGCAGGCGCAGGAGCGTGCGGATGAGTGGGTCAACGGTGATGTGCCGGCGTATCAGCACCGTGAGGTCCGGGTCCGTGAGTTCGAGCTGGGTTTCGTGGTGTGGGCCGAGGACCGTGCGGAGGGTCCTGTTTCGGACGGGGGCCGTCAGCGGCTGGTGATCGCCCGGGACAGTGGTGAGGCCACGTTGTGGCCGGGGTTGCCGGTCGGCGAGGTGATACGGCGGTACGAGGAGGATTACGGGGCGTCCGCGGAGGTGGGTGCTGCTGCTCCGGAGCCGCCGCAGCGTATTGATCTGAATCAGACGTCGTTCCTGCTGACTCCGCCGGAGTGGTTGCAGGAGGCTGCGGACAAGCTGGGGATTCCGGACGGGGGTGCGGGGGCGGATGCGTCGTCGTCCTCTTCTGCCGGGGCTGAGGGGTCTGCCGGGTCCGAGGGGTCTGCTGATTCCGGTGAGAGGCCCGTGCCGTCGTCCTCCTCCGTTTCCGCTCCTGCGCCGGAGCGTGCCGATTCGGGTGCTGCGTGGCCTGCTGCCGGTGGGCAGCGGGATCATGAGCCGACGGCGAATGACGGGGTGCCGGCCGGGGGGACTCCCTGGGCCGGCACGGATACGAACGCGGGCGCGGACGAGGGTGCGGTGCCGTTGCCGGCGACGGTGTTCGCGCCGCCGCTTTCGGGGTCGGACGACGAGGGGGCCCGGCCGCCGGTCGTTCCGGCGGAGGCGCCCACGGCGTTGATGTCGGGTGGCAGTCAGCTGCCGCGGACGGCGGTACGTCCGGGGCTGGACCCGCAGGCGCCGCCGCCGGGTTCTCCTGCTTCTGCTGCGGCTCCTGTCGTTCCGGGGGCGGGGCCCGGG
>NZ_MAPV01000324.1 GCF_001700505.1 Streptomyces mutomycini | reverse complement strand
CCTGGCTCTGGTGTTTTCGGGGCAGGGGTCTCAGCGGTTGGGTATGGGTCGTGAGTTGGTGTCTCTGCCGGGGTTCGGTGAGGTGTTCGAGGAGGTGTGCGGTGCTTTTGACGGGTTGTTGGAGGTGCCGTTGCGTGAGGTGTTGTGGGCTGAGGAGGGGTCGGATCGTGCGGCGTTGATCGATGAGACGGTGTATACGCAGACGGGTCTGTTCGCTTTTGAGGTGGCGCTGTTCCGGTTGTTGGAGCGGTGTGGGGTGCGGCCTGATTTTGTGATGGGTCATTCGGTGGGTGAGTTGGCTGCGGCGTATGTGGCGGGTGTGTGGTCGCTTGAGGATGCGGTGCGGGTGGTGGCTGCTCGTGGGCGTTTGATGCAGGCGTTGCCCGTGGGTGGTGTGATGGTGTCGTTGGAGGCGTCCGAGGAGCAGGTTCTGGGGTGGATTGCTGGGGCCGGGGTGGGTGGCTCGGTGTCGGTGGGTGCGGTCAACGGTCCTTCTGCGGTGGTGGTTTCGGGTGCTGAGGCGGCGGTCGGGAGGGTGGTGGAGCTGGCTGGGGAGGCTGGGTGCCGCACTCGGAGGCTGCGGGTGAGCCAGGCGTTCCATTCGCCGTTGGTGGAGCCGGTGCTGGAGGAGTTCGCGGCGGTGTTGCGTGAGGTGTCCTTCGGTGAGCCGGGTATTGGCGTGGTGTCGAATGTGACCGGTCTGGTGGCTGAGGCGGGGGAGTTGGCTTCGGTCGGGTACTGGGTGCGTCATGCCCGGGAAGCCGTGCGGTTCGGGGATGGTGTGGATTGTCTGGTGGGTCGGGGTGTGACCGAGTTCGTCGAGGTCGGTCCTGAGGCGGTGCTCTCGGGTCTGGTGGAGGGCCGTGGTGAGGGTGTGGTCGCGGTTCCTTCGGTGCGGGTGGGGCAGGGTGAGCTGGTCTCGTTCGTCCGGGGGCTGGCGCGTCTGTATGCGCGGGGTACTGCGGTGTCGTGGCCGGGGCTGCGTCCCGGACGGCGGGTCGCGTTGCCCACGTACGCCTTCAACCGGCAGCGCCACTGGC
>NZ_MAPV01000323.1 GCF_001700505.1 Streptomyces mutomycini | reverse complement strand
CGCGGCGGGCGGACCGGCGCGGGCCCGTCCGCATCGGCGTGGGGGAGATCCAGGAGCACAGCGACAGGCCGGTGACCGGTCCGCTGGAGCCGGGTGAGGCGCGGTGCGCGATGCTCCTGGGCACGGTGGTGGTGCTGTGGTGCAGCGAGCCGCTGCACGGTGTGCCGCCCGCCCTCGTCGCGCTGATCGGCGCGGTGGTCGCCGCGTCCCCGGCGCTGGGTACGGTCCGGCTGAAGGACGCCCTGTCGACCGTGCCGTGGTCGCTGCTGCTGTTCATGGCGGCGACGATGGCGATGGGCGCCGCGCTCTCGCAGTCGGGGGCCGCGAAGTGGCTCGTCTCCGGACTGCCGACCGGCGGCGGTGTGCCCAACTGGGCCTTCCTGGCGGTGGTCGTCGTCCTCAGCACCGCGGCGCATCTGGTGCTGCAGTCGCGGTCCGCCCGCTCCAGCGTGCTCGTACCGCTGGTCGTGGCGGCGGCAGCGGGGCTCGGGACAAACCCGGTGGCCGCCGCTCTGGCCTCCACCGCCGCCGCCGGGTTCTGCCACACCCTGCCCGCCTCGGCCAAGCCTGTGGCCCTCTTCGCCGATGTCCCGGGCGTCCCGACGTACACGCCGCGCGATCTGCTGCGCCTGTCCTCCGTGCTGGCGCCGCTGAGCGCGGCGGTCGTCCTGCTCTTCGCGCTCGGGGTCTGGCCGCTGCTCGGCGTCGCGCCCTGACCGCTCTTCCCACCACTCCTCCACCTGCCACGTCCGCCTGCCATCTCAGGAGCAGTCATGTCCGCTACATACCGGTTCGCCGTCGCGCCCAGCGGTTTCAAGGAGTCCCTGTCCGCGCAGGACGCGGCGCGGGCCATCGCGGAGGGCCTGCTGCGTGTGGTCCCCGACGCCGAGATCGATCTCATCCCGCTCGTCGACGGAGGCGAGGGCACCGCTCAGGCGCTGGCCTCCGCCACGGGAGGCCGGCTGGTGCACCGCACGGCGACGGGGCCCGTCGGCGAGCCGGTCGCCACGCACTTCGCCCTGCTCGGCGGACCCGCCCACGGGCCGCGCACCGCGGTGGTGGAGATGGCCGCGGTGGCGGGTCTCGGCCTGGTGCCGCCGGACCGCCGCGACCCGGTCTCCACGACGACGTACGGAGTCGGCGAGCTCATCCGCGCCGCGCTGGACGCCGGGGCGCACCGCATCCTCGTCGGCTGCGGGGACTCGGGGACGTCCGACGGCGGCGCGGGTGCGCTCCAGGCGCTGGGAGCGCGGCTGCTCGACGCCGACGGATCTGAACTCCCGCCGGGCGGAGGGTCACTGCGTCGTCTCTCGCGCATCGACGCCTCGGGTCTTGACCCGCGGCTGTCCGAGGCGGAGATGCTCGTCGCCTGCAATCCGTACAACGTGCTGTGCGGGCCGCAGGGGGTGGCACGGGTCTTCGGTCCGCAGAAGGGGGCGACCGGGCACCAGGTCGAGGAGCTGTCCGAGGCCCTGGACCACTGGGCGGGCGTGCTCGCCCGGGACGTACGCCCGCCCAGTGGTCCAGG
>NZ_MAPV01000322.1 GCF_001700505.1 Streptomyces mutomycini | reverse complement strand
CCACCCGCCCTCCCCAACTGACCTGCCGTTGGGGGTCGTTGCTGGCCGTCATCGGTAGTTGTTGGTCGTCGTCGGAGGGCCCAGAGAGGGCCCCGGGGCGGGCCCCAGGGAACCGCTAACGTTAGAGCTCGTAACACGATCTTGCTGGAGTACGCTGGTGGGGCGTAACCGATGTGACGATTCGGCCGTTCGTGATGCTGGGGGTACTTGACCATAAATCGTGGACGACGAGTTGCGGGCGCTGATCCCGAACGGGCCGCACGAAGCAGACGGCAACTGCTGCCAGGTACAACCAGACGTGGCCACGAAGACAATCGCGGCCAGCACTTCCCGGCCGATGAGAAGGACCCGCCGAGGACGAGCCTCCGTCGCCGTGCGGACGATCCGTCTCAGACGGTGTCGATCTGCAGGAACTCCCGGAACTCCGCCGTGCCGACCCGATCGTGCAGCGCGGCGTTCCACCGCGCGATGTCGTCACCCGAAATGTCGGCGTCGAGTGGTAGGAAGACCCGGACAGCGTTCGGCCACTGCTCGAAGAATCCACGGGCAACAGAGTCCGTCAACGCCTGTGAGATTGAGTCCCACACCGCCCTCCGGAATTCGCGAAGGCCCGGCACTGCGACGGGGTCGGTGCTCGAACCGGTGAAGCGTTGCTGCGCGCGTTCTGCCTCGGCGCGGATCGGCACCAGCGGGTCGTCGATCCCCTGAACCCCGACGATGGCCAAATCCCACTCGCCGAGG
>NZ_MAPV01000321.1 GCF_001700505.1 Streptomyces mutomycini | reverse complement strand
CGGTTCGCCCGGTCGGTGCCGGATGACGAACGGAGGAAGAGCACCCGCGTCCCATCCGGTGAGACGGTGAAAGCCCGGGGTGCGCCGAGAGTGAACCTCTGGGTCCGGGCGTGCTGGCGGGGAAAAGACGGCTTCTGCGAGGTCATGGCACCGAACCTAGCCCGCGACGGGCGATCCGTGCGCCCCTCGTGCTGCTGTGCCCCGATCAATGCGTCGGCACGGATAGTTATGATCCGTAGCGCTCGGTGGGTAGGAACCCGCTGGCTCCATGTGTGCTGCCCGTCCCGACCGTACTGATGGAGGTGAACCGCCGTGGCACTCTCGATTTCGGCGGTGGTGCTGCTGGCGATCGTCGTCTTCCTGCTGATCCGGAAATCCGGACTGAAGGGCGGACACGCGGTGGTCTGCATGCTGCTCGGCTTCTACCTCGCGAGCTCGTCGATCGCCCCGACCATCTCGGAGGTGACGTCGAACGTGGCAGGCATGATCGGGGGGATCAAGTTCTGACGGGCGCCGCCGGGCGCCCCCGGAACACCGTGGGGCGTTCGGTCCGTGGGGCTGCCTGCTCGTAGGGTGGTCCCATGAAGGACCTTCCTGCCCGCCGTCTGCTCCTGGTGCACGCGCACCCCGACGACGAGTCGATCATCAACGGTGCC
>NZ_MAPV01000320.1:416-558 GCF_001700505.1 Streptomyces mutomycini | reverse complement strand
GGAGCCCGACGACGACTATCCGCAGGAATGCGAATCACGGCTGCTCACCGAACGCGGCACGGCCAACAACGGCCTGAATGAAGGCGATTACTGCGAGGACGAACGCGACTGGCCGGAGGCCGTGGCCCTGCTCGCCGTGTCC
>NZ_MAPV01000320.1:0-353 GCF_001700505.1 Streptomyces mutomycini | reverse complement strand
CCGCAGCTTCTCCGGATTGAAGCGGCAGCCATGACGCCTCACACCGCGCCGAGCTCCCACACCAGCACCTCGGCCGGCTCCAGCGCCTCCAGTTCCAGCCCCCGCGGCTCCGTGATCCGCGCCGAGTCGCCCTCCCCCAGCAGCTCGTCGCCGAGGCTCACGCGTCCCCGTACGACGTGGACGTAGGCCCCCGCCGCGTCCGGCACCGCGGTTCGCTCGCCCTCCGCCTGCCGGCGGACGTGCAGCATCGCGCCCGCCTCGGGGAGGGCGTACGGCGTGGAGTCGGCGATTCCCGCGACGTGCGTGTACGAGGGCTCACCTCCGGGTTCCAGGGGCGCCAGCCACATCTGAAT
>NZ_MAPV01000032.1 GCF_001700505.1 Streptomyces mutomycini | reverse complement strand
GGGCGGCGGGTCCTGCGGGGCGCCGAATCCGCCCTGGGGCGGCTCGTTGGACGGCTGGGGCGGCTGGGTCATGGCGTGCGTACCTCTGCGGGGTCTGAGAAGAAGGGGCTGCGGTTGCCGTCGTCGGCCGTCACTTGCCGAAGGCCATCATGGTCGTCTGCTCTTTCTCCTCCTCGTCGTTGCTCGCGCTGACGCGGTCGCTGACGACGTAGGAACGGCCGCCCGAGTAGACGGTCCTGGACGAGAAGAAGCTCTCGATCCTGGTCGTAGAGTCCGGGTGCTGCAGCACCACCTGGGCCGCGCCTCCGGTGGGCGCGATCGTGGCGATCGCCCCGCCCTTGTCGTACGAGGGCTCCAGGTAGACCAGGACGTTGCCACCCTCCATGCGCAGCGGCTTCATGGTGCGCTCGGCGGGGGCCGCGGCCTTCCACTTGCTCTCGCCGGTGTTCAGGTCGAACGCGATGACCTTGTTGGTACGGCCGGTGCCGCTGGTGTCGTCCTCGGTCATCATGTAGAAGGTGTTGGCGTCGGCGGCGACGCCGCTGCAGCCTTCGAGCTTCTTGCCGAAGATCGAGAAGCCGCCCCCGCAGTCGACGGAGAGCTTGTCGCCCTTGTCACTGGTCAGCTGGGAACGGAGCGTTCCGTTCTCCTTGAGGGCGAGGATGCCCCACTTCTTCTCCTCGCGCTGGGTCAGGGAGACGACGAGGGGGCTCACCGAGTACACCTTGTCGACCTCCCAGCCACGCTTCGGCTCGTAGGTCCACTTGGCCTTCCCGGTGGTCGGGTCGACCTCCTGGATCTGCTGCTGCGGGTTGTCCACGTCGTCGGTGCGGCAGTTGACCGCGGCGATGAGCTTGGGGCCGCCGGCGAAGGCGTACGGCTGGCAGGTGCCCGACGGGTTGCCGAAGAGCTCCTTGCCGTCGCTGACGCGGTACGCGCTGGAGTTGCTCGTCCGGCCGACGGTCACGGTGTCACCGCTGATCGCCAGGCCGATGTCGGACAGCAGGTCCCAGGTGCCGTTCTTCTTGACCGACTTCTTCCAGCCGGCCTTGCCGGTGTTGAGGTCGATCATCTGCAGGTCGGCGCAGTCGGCCTTGTCCGTGGTGCCGTTCATCACGCCGACGACGATCTTGCCGTCGGCGGTGGGCGCGGCGGGGGCGGCGCACAGGTCGGCGGGCAGCGGGAGGGTCCACTTCTCCTTGCCGTCGGCCGTCGAGTAGCCGACGACCGAGCGGTACATGCCCTTGACGAGCGTGTCCCCGACGATCCACGGGCCGTACACGGTCGCGCCGTTGCGCGGCAGGTCGATGCTGTTCTTCGTCAGCCAGAGGACCTTCGCCTCGCCCTCCTTGCGGCCGGCGTTCAGGTCGTCGTTCGCCTCGCGGCCGTCGCCCTTGCCGTCGCCCTGGTCGATGCTCGGCGAGGCGCTCGGGTCGGCGGCGTCGCTGCTGGACTTGGCGACGGGCTTCTTCTCGTCGTCGCTCCCGCTCGCGGCGAAGAAGATGCCGCCGCCGACGACGAGGAGTGCGGCGAGCGCCGCGCCGATGACGACGGCGGGCTTGCCTTTGAAGGGGCCGCCTCCGGAGCCGCCGGGCGTGGGTGCGCCGGGGTACTGCTGCTGCGGATAGCCGTAGCCGGGCTGCTGGCCGTACGGGCCCGGCTGCTGCGCGTACGGGCCGGCCGGGGCGCCGTAGGGGCCGGGCTGCTGGGCGTACGGGCCGGGGGCCGCCTGGCCGGGCCCCTGGGGGTAGCCGTAGCCGGGCTGTGCTCCGGGGGCCTGCGGATAGCCGTAACCCGGCTGCGGCGCGCCCGCGGGCGTCTGCGGGGGCGCGGGCGGCATCTGCGGTGGAGCTGCCGGCGGTGACTGCGGCTGGGGTGGCTGAGGCGTGCTCTGCGGGTCCTGCGGAGCCCCGAAGCCGCCCTGCGGCGGTTGCTGGCTGGGCGGCTGGGTCATCAGCGCGTCCCCCTTCGTGCGGTCCGGTGCCCGGTCCGGTCTCCCCCGCGATTCCGCTGGGTTCAGAGGATCAGGTACGAGAAATCTCTGAATTCCCCCCGGAAAGGAGCGAATCGGGCATGGGTTCCGCGGCGTTACGACAGTCGAGCGGGGCTTCTTTGTACCACCGGGACGGGGGGCGGCACCGGGCCGGTCCCTCCCTGTTCCCAAGGGAGAACCGGCCCGTGATGCCGCCGTTACGAGCCCGGGGCGGGCGGCCCGCCGCACCGGACGCCGCACCGGCGTCAACAACCCTCGACGCAGGCGGGTTTCACCGGAACGAGGGCTTCACGCCCGGGGACAGCGCCTCACTCGCCGAACGCCATCAGCATCTTCGTCGTGACCTCGATGTTGTCGTCCTCCTCGAGACCGATCACGGACCGGGTGACGAGGGAACGGCCGTTCGCGTAGTCGATCTTCCCGCCGGCGAAGCCGTCCTCGATGCCGGCGGTGTACGCGGGATGGGCGAGGACGGTCTTCAGGTCGCCTCCGGCGGCCTCCGCGGTGGCGATCTCACCGCCCCGCTTCTTCGTGGGGGCGACGTAGACGAGTACCCGGCCTCCCTCGGTGCCGAGCGGCTCGACCCTGCGTCCGAGCGGTGCGGCCACCGTCCACTTCTGCTCGCCGGTGTCCAGGTCGAAGGCGACGAGCTTGTTGTCGATGTCGAACTCCGCGTGCCGGCGCTTCGTCGACACGTAGAACGTGTCGGCGTCGGCCGCCACTCCGGCGCAGTCGTCCTTGTTGGAGGTGACCATCTGGTAGCCGCCGCAGCGCACTTCGTAGTCGGCGAAGCCGAAGTCGATGTCACGGGTGCCCAGGTCGATCTCCGCGCGCAGGGTGCCGTCGGCCCGCAGGGCGACGGCCTTCCACGCGTCGCCCTTCTGCAAGGAGACCACCAGCGGGTCGGTGGAGTAGACCTGGTCGACGGTCCAGCCCGCCCCGACGTCGTACGTCCATTCCGCCTCGCCGGTCAGTGGGTCGGTCTGCTGGATCCGCTGGTCCGCCCGTTCGTCGCCCAGGCCGGCGCAGGAGGTGGCGGCGATCATCCGCGGGCCGCTGGTGAACGCGAACGGCCGGCAGGGGCCGGCCGGCATCCCGAACACGTCCTTGCCGTCGCCGACGCGGTACGCGAGGACCCGGCCGGCGCGTGCGTAGGTCACGGTGTCGCCGTTCACGGACATGGCGACGTCCCGCTGGATCTCGCTGAAACCGTCCCCGGGGAGCGTCCTGGTCCATCCCGCCCGGCCCGTCCGCAGGTCGATCATCCGCAGGACCGAACAGTCCGCACCGTTCTCCGTGTGCTCCTCGAACGCGATGACGATCTTGCCGTCCCCGGTCGGCAGGGTCGGTGCCGCGCATATGTCGGCGGACACCTTCAGGCTCCACAGCTTCCGGCCGTCCCGCGCCGAGTAGCCGGAGACCGTGCGGTGGACGGCGTGCGCGACGACGTCGCCGGACTGCCAGGGGCCGTGGACGGTGAGGGCCTGTCCGGGCAGGTCGACGCCGAGGCTCTTCACCCAGCGCACCTTCGCCTCGCCCTTCGCGCGCGCGGCGTCAGCCGCCCCGACGAGCTCGGAATCGGTCCGGTCCGTTGCGTTCCCCTTTCCGTCCGCGGCTGGCGAGGACGCGGGCCGGTCGCGTCCACCGGCGGCCGGCTGCTCACCGTCGTCGCCTCCCGTGGCGAACCAGAGACCGCCGCCGGCGACGAGGAGCGCGGCGAGCACGGCACCGACGATCCGCGCCGGCCGGCCTGCGAACCCTTCTCGCCCTCCGGGGCTGCCGCCGGGGGGCGGCGAACCGTGGGGACCCGCCTGCGGGCCGTAGGGCCCGGGCTGCTGCGCGTACGGCCCTGACGGGGCGCTGTACGGGCCCGGCTGCGGGGCGGCGGGACTGCCGTACCCCGGCTGCGGGGCGGCGGGACTGCCGTACCCCGGCTGCGGGGCGGCGGGACTGCCGTACCCGGGCTGCGGGACGGTGGGATACCCGTATCCGGGCCGCGGGGCGGAAGCCGCCGGTGGGTTGAACGGCGACGCACCTTCCGGTGGGTCGAACGGTGCTCCGAAGCCCTCGTGCGAGGCGGGCGGGCCGGGCGGCTGGGACATCGGTGCGTCCCCTTTTCTGCGGACCGGTGCCCTTTCCGGTCTCCCCCGCGCTTCCGGTGCGCTCCGGGGAGCCGGGTGACCGCGCTCCCCGGAGCGCGCCGGAAAGGAGCGAATCGGGCTTGGTTTCCGCGAGGTGATGGCAAGTCGGGCGGACCATCTTTCTACCACCGGTGGTACTCGGGCCTGTTCCCCCCTCATGCCCGGGCAGGCCCCACCGGTCACCGCCTTCACACGGCGGGCGTCAGGCGTCCTCAGCCAGTTCCAGCCAGCGCATCTCCAACACGTCCCGCTCCGCGACCAGTTCACGCAGCTCGGCGTCGAGCGTGGCGACCTTCGCGAAGTCGGTGGCGTTGTCGGCGATCTGCGCGTGCAGCGAGGTCTCCTTCGTCGACATCTTCTCGAGCTGCCGCTCGACCTTCTGCAGCTCCTTCTTGGCCGCGCGCGCCGCCTGCGGGGAGACGGTCTCGGCCGGCGCCGCCTTGGGCGCCGAGGACCCGGCGAAGGACGCGGGCGTCGCCGTCTCCTCCATGCGCTGCCTGCGCTCGATGTACTCGTCGATACCGCGCGGCAGCATCCGCAGCGCGCGGTCGCCGAGGAGCGCCATCACCTTGTCCGTGGTGCGCTCGATGAAGAACCGGTCGTGGGAGATCACGATCATCGATCCGGGCCAGCCGTCGAGGAGGTCCTCCAGCTGCGTCAGCGTCTCGATGTCGAGGTCGTTGGTGGGCTCGTCGAGGAAGAGGACGTTGGGCTCGTCCATCAGCAGGCGCAGGATCTGCAGCCGCCTCCGCTCGCCACCGGACAGGTCACCGACCGGCGTCCACTGCTTCTCCTTGACGAAGCCGAACTGCTCGCAGAGCTGCCCGGCGGTCATCTCACGGCCCTTGCCGAGGTCGACCCGGTCGCGCACCTGCTGGACCGCTTCGAGCACCCGCAGGTTCGGGTTGAGCTCCGCGACCTCCTGGGAGAGGTAGGCGAGCCTGACCGTCTTGCCGACGACGACCTTCCCGGCGGCGGGCTGTACGTCGCCCTGGCTGCGGCACGCCTCGGCGAGCGCCCGCAGCAGGGAGGTCTTGCCCGCACCGTTGACGCCCACCAGGCCGATGCGGTCGCCGGGGCCGAGCTGCCAGGTGAGGTGGGTGAGCAGGGTCTTGGGTCCGGCCTGGACGGTCACGTCCTCCAGGTCGAAGACCGTCTTGCCGAGCCGGGCGTTGGCGAACTTCATCAGCTCGCTGGTGTCGCGCGGCGGCGGCACGTCGGCGATCAGCTCGTTGGCCGCCTCGATGCGGTAGCGGGGCTTGGACGTACGGGCGGGGGCGCCGCGCCGCAGCCAGGCCAGCTCCTTGCGCATCAGGTTCTGCCGCTTGGACTCCTCGGTCGCGGCGATCCGCTCCCGCTCGGCCCGCGCGAAGACGTAGTCGCTGTAGCCGCCCTCGTACTCGTGGACCGAGCCGCGCTGGACGTCCCACATGCGGGTGCAGACCTGGTCGAGGAACCACCGGTCGTGGGTCACGCAGACGAGCGCGGAGCGCCGGGTCCGCAGGTGTCCTGCCAGCCAGGAGATGCCCTCGACGTCGAGGTGGTTGGTGGGCTCGTCGAGGACGATCAGGTCCTGCTCGGCGATGAGCAGCTTCGCCAGGGCGATCCGGCGGCGCTCGCCGCCGGAGAGCGGGGCGATGACGGTGTCCAGGCCGTGCTCGAAGCCGGGGAGGGCGAGCCCGCCGAAGAGCCCGGTCAGCACGTCTCGGATCTTGGCGCTGCCCGCCCACTCGTGGTCGGCGAGGTCGCCGATGACCTCGTGCCGGATGGTGGCCTGCGGGTCGAGGGAGTCGTGCTGGGTGAGGACACCCAGGCGCAGTCCACCGTTGTGGGTGACCCTGCCGGTGTCCGCCTCCTCCAGCTTGGCGAGCATCCGGATGAGCGTCGTCTTGCCGTCGCCGTTGCGGCCGACGACGCCGATCCGGTCGCCCTCGGACACCCCGAGGGATACACCGTCGAGCAGGGCACGGGTGCCGTACACCTTGCTGACCTGCTCGACATTGACCAGATTGACGGCCATTTCACTCCTGCCTCGGGGATCCCTGCGTCGGGGACCGCTCGACGTCCCAGAGTAGTCGCCGCGCGGGGTGCGATAGCGTGCGGCGATCGATCATGGGGAGTAACCCCAGGTCGGAGCGGTACGGAACATCTCAGGGGTGGGGACTTCATGATGCGCTACGCGATACGGACTCTGGTTCCGGCGGTCCTGGCGACGGCGGTGCTGGCAGGCTGCTCGGCGTCGTCCGGCGGCGGCACGGGCCCGGATTCGGGCAAGAACGGGGACAGTGCTCCCGCGAATGCCTCGGAGAGCGCCGTCGCGGAGAAGGGTGGCCCGCTCGGTGGCCCGGGCTCGGCCTGTGAGCTGCCGGTGACCTTCGATCTGGCGGCGGACTGGAAGCCGCAGGCCGTCGAGGTGGATCCCGGCTCCGAGTTCGCGGAACTGGCGCAGCAGGGCTCGGCGACCATGGTCTGCGAGATCGACGCCAAACCGGCCGGGAACCTCGGCTACCTCCGGGTCTGGCAGGGCGAGGGCTCCGGCACCACTCCGCGAGCGGCGCTGGAGGACTTCGTGGCCGGCGACGCGAACGCGTCCAAGGCGTCGTACGAGGAGACAGGCGGGCCGGTGGCAGCCGCGGAGGTCACCTACACGGTGGAAGCCGAACTGCTGGACGAGCCGAAGACGGAGCGCGCCTTCGCGGTCACGACCCCGGACGGCCCGGTCGTGGTGCACCTGGGCGGACTGGACTCCCAGGAGCACCAGGAGATGCTCCCGGCGTACGAACTGGCCAAGAAGACCGTGAAGCTGGGCTGACGGGGCGTGCCACCCACGGCTGCGCCCGTTGTTCCCCCGCCCGGCTACCGCGTACACTATTCTGTACGTACAGGATTCCGTACGTTCCCGAGGAGGCTGCTGTGCGGACGATGACCTACACCGAATCACGCGCCAAGTACGCCGAGACCCTGAGCGCTGTGGTCAACGACCGTGAAGAGGTCATAGTGACGCGCGCCGGCCACGAGCCCGTGGTGATCGTGGCACTCGACGAATACGAGTCCATGAAGGAGACGGCCTACCTGTACCGCAGCCCCGAGAACGCACGTCGCGTCCTGGCGGCGATCGATGATCTCGAGAACGGCGGCGGCACGGTACGGGAGCTCATCGAATGAAGCTCGTCTGGCACGAATCCGCATGGTCGGACTACGTGTGGTGGCAGACCCAGGACCGGAAGATCCTCAGGCGGATCAACGCCTTGCTCCAGGACATCGACCGCAATGGAAACGAAGGCATCGGCAAACCGGAACCTCTGCGGCATGATTTCCACGGGTACTGGTCACGCCGGATCAGCGACGAACACCGACTCATCTACCGCGTGATCGAAGACGAGGTACGTATCGTCTCGTGCCGCTACCACTACGGTCGCTGAGCGGTTTCCCGCAATCGCCGCCCCCCGCGTTCACCGCCCCGCCCGTTCCACCAGCAGCCAGCCGCCGAGCGCCATGGCGACGGCCGCCGGGGCGCTGACGTGCACGGCGATCAGCAGTGCGGTGTGCCCTTCGAGCAGGCCGGCGTAGCCGACCATGGAGAGGCCCAGCACGCCCAGCAGGGCGAGGGTCACGCCGACCGCCGATACGGCTCCGGCACCGCTCGTCGCCCTGCCGGGGACGACGCCGACGGGGCGCTCGAACGTGCGGAAGGCCGCGACCAGCAGCGCGGTGACCGCGACGGCGGCCGCGATCCGCAAGGGAACCTGCGCCCACCAGGCGCCGGTGGCCGGCTCGGGCAGCGGGATGCCGAGGGCGAGCATCGCCCCGTACACGCCGAGCATGGCGGTGAGGTGCCACAGGAACGCGGTCATCGCGACACCGTTGGCGGCCACCACCGTGCGCCAGACGCGTGGCCGGGCCACCAGCCGGGCACCGGGGGCGCGCAGCAGCTCGACCGCCCCGACGAGCCAGAGGCCGTGGCAGAGCAGCGCGAGGGTGGGCGGCGCCATGTTGCTGATCTTCTCGCCGGGCATGCCGACCATGGACAGTGGATACGGGCCGAGGGCCACCAGGGCGACGGCCGCGCCCAGTCCGGCCCCGGCGAGGAGCGCGGGGCGGCGGATGCGGCCGTCGGCGCGCAGGAAGCCGAGCTGGTGCACCGCGAGCCAGACGAACGCGAAGTTGAGGAACTCGACGTAGGGGACGCCTGCCGCGAAACGCAGGAGGTCCACTGCGGCGGCGGCCCCCATGAGCACGGCGAACGCGCCCCAGCCGTAACGGTCGTGCAGTTTCAGCAGGGCCGGGGTGAACGCGACCATCGCCAGGTAGATGCCGATGAACCAGAGCGGCTGGGTCACCAGCCGCAGTGTCACACCGGTCAGTCCGCCACCGCCACCGAGGAGCTGGACGACGAGTGCGGCCACGCCCCACACCAGTACGAAGACCATGGTCGGCCTCAGCAGGCGTTGCAGCCTGGCGCGGAGGAACGACGGGTACACGGAGCTCGTGGAGTCCTCGGGCCGCCTGCGCAGCAGGGAGCGGTAGGACAGCGCGTGGGAGAAGCCGCCGACGAAGAAGAAGACGGGCATGACCTGGAGGGCCCAGGTGAGCATTTGGAGTCCCGGCACGACGGCGAGGAGGTTGCCGACCCCGTCGGTCGTGACGGCGGCCATCAGCCAGTGGCCGAGTACGACCGTCCCGAGCGAGGCGACCCGGAGCAGGTCGATGTAGCGGTCCCGGGTGACGGGCGTCGCCCCGGCCATTTCGCGAACACGTGATCCCATGCGCATACGGTCGCGCCGCACCCCGGAAGGGCGGCAGCGCGACCGTACTCACTTCCCGTCTGAGTACCGGCCGTCAGACGACGGTGGCCCCCGGAGCGGGCGACGGCGCGACCCGTGCGCTGCGGCAGGTGCCCGAGGCCAGCAGCGCGTCGGCGACCTTGCGCGCGGACTCCTCGTCCGCGGTCAGGAACGCCGTGGTCGGCCCGGAACCCGAGACCAGTGCGGCCAGGGCGCCCGCGGCGGTGCCCGCCGCGAGGGTGCCGGCCAGCGAGGGGCGCAGGGAGAGAGCGGCGGCCTGGAGGTCGTTGCCGAGGGTCTCCGCGAGCTCGGTGGCATCCCCCTCGCGCAGGGCGGTAAGGAGCGCGGGCGACGCGGCCGGTGCGGGGACGTCCGTACCGGCGGTGAGCCGGTCGAACTCGCCGTACACCGCGGGGGTGGACAGCCCGCCGTCGGCGACGGCGAAGACCCAGTGGAAGGTGCCGCCCACGTCGACGGTGGTCAGCTGCTCGCCCCGGCCGGTGCCGAGGGCGGCCCCGCCGACCAGGCTGAACGGCACGTCGCTGCCCAGCTCGGCGCAGATCTCCAGGAGTTCCCCCTGGCTCGCGCCGGTGCCCCACAGGGCGTCGCAGGCCAGCAGGGCGGCGGCGCCGTCGGCGCTGCCGCCGGCCATGCCGCCGGCGACCGGGATGTCCTTGTCGATGTGGATGTGGACGTCGGGCGCGATGCCGTGCCGGGTGGCCAGGGCGATCGCGGCGCGGGCCGCCAGGTTGGTGGCGTCCAGCGGCACCTGGCCCGCGTCCGGTCCGGAGCAGGTGACGCGCAGGGCTTCGGCCGGGGTGACGGTGACCTCGTCGTACAGGCCCACGGCGAGGAAGACGTTGGCCAGGTCGTGGAAGCCGTCGGGGCGGGGGGCGCCCACCGCGAGCTGCACGTTGACCTTGGCGGGGACGCGGACGGTGACGCTGCGGGTCATGCGGAGGGCTCCGGTTTGTTCTCGGCGATGGCGGCGAACTCCTCGACGGTGAGCGACTCGCCCCGGGCCTGCGGTGAGATCCCCGCAGCGGTCAGGGCGGCCTCGGCGGCCGGTGCGGAGCCCGCCCAGCCGGCCAGGGCCGCGCGCAGTGTCTTGCGGC
This sequence comes from Streptomyces mutomycini, assembly GCF_001700505.1. Classification (GTDB taxonomy): domain Bacteria; phylum Actinomycetota; class Actinomycetes; order Streptomycetales; family Streptomycetaceae; genus Streptomyces; species Streptomyces mutomycini. Next base: position 19,428 of record NZ_MAPV01000032.1, on the reverse strand, counting down.
GCTGGGCGAAGGCGGCGTCCACGACGGCGAAGACCTCGGACCTGCTCGCGGTGGTGCGGACCGGCTCGGCGCGCCGTACGAGGGACACCAGCCCCGAGTCGACGTTGGGCGCGGGCCAGAACACGGTGCGGCCGATCGACCCGGCGCGCTTGACGTCGGCGTACCAGTTCGCCTTGACCGACGGCACGCCGTAGACCTTGTTGCCGGGCCGGGCCGCCAGCCGGTCGGCGACCTCGGCCTGGACCATCACGAGTGTCCGCTCGATGGTGGGGAAACGCTCCAGCATGGTGAGCAGCACCGGCACGGCGACGTTGTAGGGAAGGTTGGCCACCAGCGCGGTGGGTGCGGGGCCGGGCAGTTCCTTCACCAGCATCGCGTCCGAGTGGACGAGGTCGAAGCTGCCGGCCCGCTCCGGCAGCCGTGCGGCGACCGTGGCGGGCAGGGCGCCCGCGAGCACGTCGTCGATCTCCACGGCGACGACCCGGTCGGCCGCCTCCAGCAGGGCCAGGGTCAGCGAGCCCAGGCCGGGGCCGACCTCGACCACCACGTCGTCGGGCCGCACCTCGGCGGTCCGTACGATCCTGCGGACCGTGTTGGCGTCGATGACGAAGTTCTGGCCGCGCTGCTTGGTGGGGCGTACGCCCAGCGCTGCGGCCAGTTCACGGATTTCTGCGGGGCCCAGGAGGGCGTCGGGCTCTGTGGTGCTCACCCGTTAAGCCTACGGCCGCCGCAGGGCCCGGGGACCGCCGCCCGGCCCGGGCCCGATGCCGCGTGTCTCCCGGAGGACGACGATCTCGTCGCCGTCGTCCAGCCCTGTGCCGGGGGCGGGGGCGACGGTGTCGCGGGTTCCGACCGTGACGCCCTCGGCGTCGAGGAGCTCACCGACGTCGTCCGCGAAGGTGTGCAGGGTGCGTGACGTGCCGTCCACGCTGACGCGGACGGCCTTGTCCTGGGCGAGGAACGCGGCGGTGCCGCCGGCCAGCACGGCGACGACCAGGGCGCGCGGGACGATCCGCCGCAGGCTGTCCGGGGCGCCCCGGTGGTGCCTGGCGGCCCGGTGTCCGCGGATCTCCCTGCGCGGGGCGGGCTGCGGGGCGGCGGTCTCCCCGCGCGGGGTCACGAGCGGGGTGTCCAGCACGGTGGGGTCGTGGACCGGCTGACCGCCCGGCCACAGTCCGGCGGCGATCGTCCGCTCCTCGTGGAGGGAGCGCGGCGGTGCCGGGGGCGGGACAGGGACCCGCCCCCGGCTCGTACGCCGACTGCCGCGCGGTGCGCGGTGACTGCCCTGCGAATGGCCCACGACGCTCCAGATGTTCCGCCCTGCCGACCCCGTTGCGCGGGCACGATAGCGGAGGCTTCGTCACCATCCACAGTCGTACGATCATCCGACGTTCGGTCCGGACGCCGACAGGCGTCAGAAGTCGAACGCCCGCGCGGTGTTGTCGTAGACGGCGGCGGCCATGGTGTCCTCGTCGACGCCCCTCACCTCTGCCATGGCGCGGAGGGTGACCGGAATCAGGTACGGCGCGTTGGGCCGGCCGCGGTACGGGACGGGGGTGAGGAAGGGTGCGTCCGTCTCGACGAGGACGAGTTCGGCGGGGGCGACGGACAGTGCGTCGCGCAGCGGCTGTGCGTTCTTGAACGTGACGTTGCCCGCGAAGGACATGAAGTATCCGGCCGCCGCGCAGATCCGGGCCATCTCGGCGTCCCCGGAGTAGCAGTGGAAGACCGTCCGCTCGGGCGCGCCCGCGTCGGCGAGGATGCGCAGCACGTCCGCGTGGGCGTCACGGTCGTGGATGACCAGGGCCTTGCCGTGGCGCTTGGCGATCTCGATGTGGGCCCGGAAGGACTCCTCCTGGGCGGTCATGCCCTCGGGGCCCGTACGGAAGTGGTCGAGGCCCGTCTCGCCGACCGCGCGTACGTGGCCGAGAGCCGCGAGTGCGTCGATCTCGGCGAGCGCCTCGTCGAGCGCCGCCCTCCCGCCGGGCTCGCGCGCTCCCTGCCGGGACGATCCCTCGGGGTCGCCGTGCACGATGCGCGGCGCCTCGTTGGGGTGCAGGGCGACGGAGGCGTGCACGGAGGGGTGTGCGGCGGCGGTCTCGGCGGCCCAGTGCGATCCCTTCACGTCACAGCCCACCTGGACGACGGTGGTGACGTTGACGGCCGCGGCGCGGGCCAGACCCTCCTCGACGGTTCCGTCCTGCATGTCGAGGTGGGTGTGCGAATCGGCGACCGGAACCCTGAGGGGTTCGGGGAGCGGCGGGGCTTCGGTACGGCTCATGCCCCCGACTCTACGAGGGCACGGGCTCGCACTCAGTGCCGGTGGAAGTGGCGCAGCAGATCGGACAGCTGCCAGTGGTGCGGTGCGGGCCCTGGTGCCCGTACGGCCGCGACGGCCATCTCCTCGGCGGCTCTCTCCTCACCGGTCTCCTCCGGACGCGTGGTCGCCTTCGGACGCGTGGTCTGCTTCGGACGCGTGGTCTGGGCGCGGAGCAGCTGCTGGACGATGGAGACCCGCCCGGCCCGCATGATCCGGACGACATGACCGCCGCAATTCGCGCAGGTGGGTGTGGACAGCGGCGAGGGCACCTGCTGTCCGTCCGCCTTATAGACCACGAAGGCGTTTCCCGAGCCGTCGACGTGGTGCTCTATCTCGTAGGCCTGTTCCCAGCCGTACCCACACCTCATGCAGGCGAAGGCGTACGCCTCGTGCACGGTGGTTGCTGCGATCTCACTCATGCCTGCTCCTCTTGTCCGATGGACAAGCACTCCGGACAAGCACTCCGGATGATGCGTTCCACCCTCAAGTGGACGCCCTCACCGGCGGCGAAGCACCAGGTCTGCCGAGTGTTGGAACGCTTTTGGCCGTTCCGTGGCCAAAGGGCCCCGGTACGCGGCTCGGGCTTTACATTTCAGGCTAGTCCCTTGCCCTGCTCCTGGCCGGTCCGAGCCGCGTTCTTTGCCGCGACCACCGCATCGAACACCTCGCGCTTGGGCAGCCCGGCCTCGGCGGCGACCGCCGCGATGGCCTCCTTGCGCCGCTCCCCCGCCTCCTCGCGCACCTGCACCCTGCGCACCAGCTCGGCGGAGTCCAGTCCTTCGTTCCCGGAGTCCGTGGCGCCCTCGACGACGACGGTGATCTCACCGCGGACGCCCTCGGCCGCCCAGACGGCGAGATCGCCCAGCGGGCCGCGCTTCACTTCCTCGTACGTCTTGGTCAGCTCCCGGCACACGGCGGCCCTGCGGTCGGCCCCGAACACCTCGGCCATCGCGGCCAGGGTGTCGTCCAGCCGGTGTGGCGCCTCGAAGAAGACCATCGTGCGGCGCTCGCCGGCGACCTCGCGCAGCTTTCCGAGCCGCTCGCCCGCCTTGCGCGGCAGGAAGCCCTCGAAGCAGAAGCGGTCCACGGGCAGCGCGGACAGGGCGAGTGCGGTCAGCACGGCCGACGGGCCCGGTACGGCGGTGACCTTGATGTCCTGTTCCACGGCGGCGGCGACGAGCCGGTAGCCGGGATCGGAGACGGAGGGCATCCCCGCGTCGGTGACGAGCAGGACACGCGCGCCGCCGGCCAGCGCCTCGACGAGTTCGGGCGTACGCGCGGCCTCGTTGCCCTCGAAGTAGGACACGACACGCCCCGTCGTACGGATGCCGAGCGCCTGGGTGAGGCGGCGCAGGCGCCGGGTGTCCTCGGCGGCCACGACGTCGGCCGTCTCCAGCTCGGCGGCGAGCCGTGGAGGGGCGTCCGCCACGTCGCCGATGGGGGTCCCTGCGAGTACGAGCGTTCCAGTCGTTCCAGTCACATCGGCCATCCTCCCAGCCCGGGCGGCACCACTCGCACAGATGCGTTCCCTACGATGGCGCGGTGACGAGTACTGCGCCCGAAGCCCAGCAGGGCAACGACGCCGGGGATCACACCGGCGACCAGCCGCCTTCCTGGCAGCAGCGGCTGCGCCGCTTCGGCCATTCCCCACGGCCGGAGACGGGGCTGCGCGAGCGGCTGATCCCGCCCTACACCCGCCCCGGACGCCAGTTCTGGAGCGTGCTCGCGGTGCCGCCGGGCCTCGCCGGACACCTGGTGCGGTGGTCCGCGTGGGGCGGGCCGCTGCTGGTCTCCCTGGTCGCCGGGCTGCTGCGGTTCTGGAACCTGGGCAGCCCGAAGGCGGTGATATTCGACGAGACGTACTACGCCAAGGACGCCTGGGCGCTGGTCAACCAGGGGTACGAGGGTTCGTGGCCCAAGGACGTCGACAAGCTGATCCTCAAGGACCCCTCCTCGGTGGACATCCCGGTGGACCCGGGATACGTCGTCCATCCGCCGGTCGGCAAGTGGATCATCGGGTTCGGCGAACAGCTCTTCGGTTTCACGCCGTTCGGCTGGCGCTTCATGGTGGCGCTGCTCGGTACCGTCTCCATCCTGATGCTGTGCCGCATCGGCCGCCGGCTGTTCCGCTCGACGTTCCTGGGCTGTCTGGCGGGCACCCTGCTGGCCGTGGACGGCCTGCACTTCGTGATGAGCCGCACCGCGCTGCTCGACCTGGTGCTGATGTTCTTCGTGCTCGCGGCGTTCGGCTGCTTCCTCATCGACCGCGACTGGGCTCGCCGCAAGCTGGCCGCGGCGCTCCCGGCCGACGACGAGGGGCTCCTGCGCCCGGACGCCCACATCGCGGAAACGCTCCACCTCGGGTGGCGCCCGTGGCGGATCGCGGCCGGCCTGATGCTCGGCCTGGCCTTCGCCACGAAGTGGAACGGGCTCTACATCCTGGCCGCGTTCGGTGTGATGGCGGTGCTCTGGGACGTCGGCGCGCGGCGCACGGCGGGCGCCGTGCAGCCGTACCGTGCCGTGGTCCTGAGGGACCTGCTGCCCGCGTTCGTCTCCACCGTGCCGGTCGCCATCGGCACGTACGTCGTCTCGTGGACCGGCTGGATCGTCACGGACAAGGGGTACTACCGCAACTGGGCGGAGACCGCGGGCAAGGGCGGGAACTGGACCTGGCTTCCGGACTGGCTGCGCAGCCTGTGGCACTACGAGAACCAGGTCTACGAGTTCCACGTCGGCCTGACCTCCGGGCACACCTACGAGTCCAATCCGTGGAGCTGGATCGTCCTGGGACGCCCCGTCTCGTACTTCTACGAGGAGGAGACGGGCTGCCTCACGTCCAAGACCGGGAAGTGCGCCCGCGAGGTCCTGGCGCTCGGCACCCCGCTGCTCTGGTGGGCGGCCTGTGCGGCGCTGCTGTACGTGCTGTGGCGCTGGTTCTTCCGCCGCGACTGGCGGGCGGGCGCGATCGCGTGCGGTGTGGCGGCGGGCTGGGTGCCCTGGTTCTTCTACCAGGAGCGGACGATCTTCCTCTTCTACGCGGTCGTGTTCGTGCCGTTCCTGTGTCTGGCGGTCACGATGATGATCGGCGCCCTCATCGGCCCGGCGGCCGGCACGGGCGCCAAGTACCGCCTCGGCATGGGGACCGCCGATCCGTCTGGCGAGCGCAGACGCACCCTGGGCGTGATCGCGGCGGGCGTCCTGGTGCTGCTGATCGTGTGGAACTTCGTGTACTTCTGGCCTCTCTACACGGGCACGTCGATCCCGGAGAACTCCTGGCGCGACCGGATGTGGCTGGACACCTGGGTGTAGCTGAGAACGGTCTCCCCCTGGCCAGAAAGCGCTCTCTCGCAGTGCGTCGCAGTCCGATAACAACTGCCTCAACGTCCACTGCGGTCCCGTACTGTGCCGATGGAAGGCCCCCTTGAACACGTTCAAGGGGGCGCTCACGGGGAGGGGACTGCACAGATGCGCAGTGGAGCGAAGGTCGCCATTGTCGGCGGGGTGTTCGTGCTCGTGGCCGGGGGGCTCGGTTACGGCGTGTACGACGTGGTGCTGGGGGGTGGCGAGGCCGGGGGCACGGAGAGCGCCTCGGCATCGTCCGAGGTGAAGACCGGGCCGCCCGGCAAGGAGGAGATCCAGGAGACCGCCAAGGGCTTCCTGGAGGCATGGGCGTCGGGCGACGCTTCGTCCGCCGCCCTGCTCACGAACAACGAGACCGCCGCCGAGCCGCTGCTGACGGGTTACGCCGAAGAGGCCCACGTCACGAAAGCGGTGATCACACCGGGCGCCGCCGTCGGCACGAAGGTGCCGTACACGGTGAAGGCCACGGTGTCGTTCGAGGGGAAGACCAAGCCCTGGTCGTACTCCTCCGAGCTGACCGTGGTGCGCGGACTGACGACCGGCAAGGCGCTGGTCGACTGGCAGCCCGCCGTGATCCATCCGCAGCTGACCGAGGGCGCGGTGCTGAGGACCGGGGAGTCCTCGACGGCTGCGATCGAGGCCCTCGACCACAACGACAAGGTGCTCGACAAGGAGACCTACCCCTCGCTCGGCCCGATCCTGGACAGCCTGCGCGAGAAGTACGGCGACGAGGCGGGCGGTTCCCCGGGCATCGAGACCTGGATCGAGCCCGCGGACGAGCAGCTTCCGGACACCACGCTGCTGACGCTGGCCAAGGGGAAGCCCGGCAAGCTGCGGACGACGCTCGACGCGGGCGCCCAGGCGGCGGCCGAGAAGGCGGTCAAGCAGTTCAGCGGCGCTTCGGTGGTCGCCGTGAGACCGTCCACCGGCTCGATCCGCGCCGTGGCCAACAACCCGGCGACCGGCTTCAACGCGGCGATGCAGGGCAAGCAGGCGCCCGGTTCCACGATGAAGATCGTGACGGCCGCGATGCTGATGGAGAAGGGGCTCGTCTCGGCGACCAGCCCGGTCGAGTGTCCGAAGGAGGCGACCTGGCAGAACAGGACGTTCCACAACCTCAAGTACTTCGAGCTCCCGCCGACCGACACGTTCACCACCAGCTTCGCCCGCTCGTGCAACACGGCTTTCATCAAACTGATCGACGACACCAAGGACGACGCCGCGCTCGCCAAGGAGGCCCGGGACGTCTTCGGGATAGGCCTGAACTGGCAGACCGGCGTGGTCTCCACCGACGGCAGCGTGCCCGAGGAGGCCGGTGGTGCGGCGGCCGAGCAGTACATCGGCCAGGGCACCGTCCAGATGAACGCGCTCAACATCGCGTCCATCACGGCGACCGCCCGCACCGGAACGTTCCGCCAGCCCGTCCTCGTCCCGCAGTCCCTGGACGACCGTCAGCTCGCCACGGCTTCCCGCTCGCTGTCGCCGGGCGTCACCCGGCAGCTGAACGACATGATGCGGGCCACCGCCTCCTGGGGCACCGGCAAGGCGGCCATGGCGTCCGTGGGCGGCGACAAGGGCGCCAAGACCGGCTCGGCCGAGGTCGACGGACAGGCCACGTCCAACAGCTGGTTCACCGGCTTCAGCAACGACCTCGCGGCGGCGGCGGTCGTCCAGTCCGGCGGCCACGGCGGCGACGCGGCGGGCCCGGTGGTGGCGGCGGTGCTGCGCGCGGGGTCGTAGCGCGCGGGGCCACCGGCGGATGTGACCGGCCGGGCCGGAGGCGGATCACGTCTCCGGCCCGGCCGGCGCTCCCTCCGAAGTGACGATCTGGACAGCCGCCGGGGAGGCTGTGGTCCGACGCCGGGACGGTTCAGTAGCGTGCGGGCATGAGCACTCCGGACACCACCCCCGCCACGATTTCCTCCGATGCCCATCCTCGGTTCGCGGAAGCCCTGCGCGAGCTGGGCCTCCAGGTCGAGGTACGCCGATTCCCCGACGCCGTCCGCACCGCGGTGCAGGCCGCCGCGGCGATCGGCTGCGAACTCAGCCAGATCGTCAAGTCCCTGATCTTCGAGGCGGACGGCGTACCGGTCCTGGTCCTGATGGACGGTTCGTCCCGCGTGGACGTGGAGCGTGTGCGGACCGAGATCGGGGCCGCGGAGGTCGCGCGGGCGGGAGCCGGTCTGGTCCGGGAGACCACCGGATACGCGATCGGCGGCGTGCCTCCCTTCGGCCACCTTACGAAGACCCGGGTGCTGGCCGACCGCGGCCTGCTCGGTCACACCGAGGTGTGGGCCGCCGCGGGCCATCCGCACGCCGTCTTCCGGCTCGATCCCGCCACCCTGATCGAGCTCGCGGGCGGCACCCTCGTGGACGTGCGCGAGCGGACCGCGTGACCCCGCTGGTGGCGGCAGCCGTCCTGGCCGCCGCGATCACACACGCGAGCTGGAACGCCATCGCCCACGCCATACGCGACCAGTTGCTGTCCTTCACCCTGATCTCGGGCGGCGGGGCGCTGATCGGAGCCGTACTGGCCTTCTCCGCCCCGCTTCCGGCGGCCGGCGCCTGGCCGTATCTGCTCGCCTCCGCCGCCCTGCACGTGGTCTACATGCTGCTGCTGATGCGTTCGTTCACCCTGGGCGACTTCGGCCAGATGTACCCGATCGCCCGGGGCACGGCCCCGCTCGTCGTGACGGTGCTGGCCGCCGTCTTCATCGGTGAGATCCCGGACGGCTGGGCGGTGGCGGGCGTGGCCGTCGCCTCGGCGGGACTCGTCGGGCTGGCGCTGTGGGGCATCCGCGGCTCCGGCAGCCGCCCCCAGTGGCCGGCGGTCCTCGCCGCTCTCACGACCGGTCTCGCGATCGCCGGCTACACCACGGTCGACGGGGTCGGGGTACGCGCCTCGGGTACCCCGGTCGGCTACATCGGCTGGCTGATGCTCGTGCAGGGCCTCGTCATCCCTGCGTACGCCTACTGGCGCAGGCGGGGTGAACTGATGCCTCAGCTGAGGCCGTTCGTCAGACGGGGACTGCTGGGCGCGGCTCTGTCGGTCTCCGCCTACGGTCTCGTCCTGTGGGCGCAGACGAAGGCCCCCCTCGCCCCGATCGCCGCACTCCGGGAGTCCTCGATCATCGTGGGCGCCGCGATAGGGACGCTGTTCTTCAAGGAGAGGTTCGGCGGCCCCCGGATCGCGGCCGCAGGGCTGATGGTGGTGGGCATCGGGCTGATGCTGCACGTGAGTTGATCCGGGGCGGGCGTCTCAGAACTTGCCGGACTGCCCCTCGGTGCGGTGCCCGAGCCTGGCCCGGAACTCCGCCAGGAAGCGGACGGAGAGCGGCGGCCACCCCCAGAAGTCGAAGGCGAGCGCGCCGAGGTCGAAGCCTGGTCCGAACTCCCACTCGGTGACCGGCACCAGGGCCTCGCAGGCGGAACAGGCCACCTCGCCCCGCCCCGTCTTCCGCCACGCCTCGATGCCGTCCATGAACGGCTGCCAGACCTCATCGTCCGCCTCGAACGACTCCGGGTAGTCGATGACGACGGTGCTGACCCCGCAGCGCGGGCAGGTCGCCGTGTCGGCCGCGTGCTGACCCTGGCCGCCGACGTGGTGGTCACGGCCGACGAGTACCGCCACCGGCCCCGGGAACCACGAAGGATCGGAGTCGTCGGCCACCGCCCGCGTCCAGCCGGGGCCGGGGACGTGTCCGACGTCGACGGGAAGGCTGTACATCGCGTCCCCGGTCGTCTCACGGGTGATGACGCCCTCGGCGACCATCCAGTCCACCATCCGCGCCGCGAGCGTCCCGGCCTCCTCACCGGTCACCTCCAGGTCGACCACACGCTCGAAGAAGTCACCCATCGGTACCACCCATGCTCTCGTCAGCTCACTCCGGACGGGGCGGCTCACGATGCCACAGGGGTACGACAGGCCGCGGTCCTACCGCGCCTCGGGAGCACCCGTCATCGCCCTGCGGAAACCCGTGTTGACGGCGAGGAGGCCCCCGTCCACCCGCAGCGTGGTGCCGGTGATCCAGGCCGCGTCCCGGGAGGCGAGGAAGGCGACGGCCGACGCGATGTCGTCCGGTTCGCCGATCCGGCCGAGCGGGTAGAGGGCACTCGCCCGGTCCAGTTCGTCGTCGCGGCCGGCCCAGGCGTCCGTGCGGATCGTGCCGGGGGCGACGAGGTTGACGCGGACGCCGCGTGGCCCCGCGTGACCGGCGAGCGTCCGGGTCAGGCTGGCCAGGCCGGCCTTCGCGGCGCTGTAGGCATGGCCGCCGAAGTCCTGTTCGCCGTTGACCGATCCGATGGTGACGATCGCACCCCGGCCGGAGGCCACCAGGTGGGGCAGCGCGGCGCGGGAGCAGCGGTAGGGGCCGGTCAGGGTGACGTCCAGGGTGTGGTCCCAGGACGCGTCCTCCTCGTCCTCGAACAGTGCGGCGTCGTCGTGGTTGGCGTAGGCGTTGTTGACCAGGACGTCGAGCCGTCCGAACGCCGCGACGGCGTGGGCCACCGCCGCGTCGACCGCCGCCCGGTCGCCCACGTCGCAGGCCAGGGACCGGGCGGTGCCGCCCGTTTCGCGTATCGCGGACGCTGTGCGCCCGGCGCGCTCGGCGTCCAGGTCGGTGACCAGGACGGCCGCGCCCTCGGAGGCCAGGCGGCGGGCGGTGGCCGCCCCGATGCCCTGCCCGGCGCCGGTGAGGAGCGCGGCGTACCCGTGGAAGCGTGGAGGAGTCATAGCGCCGACCGTACTGCCCTGACCAGGGCCTGGGCACGGGGGTCGGCGGTGACTCCCTTCTGCAGACCGTTCGTCACATAGCCGAGCGCGATACCCGATTCGGGGTCGGCGAAGCCCAGCGAACCTCCGCGGCCGGGGTGTCCGAAGGACCCGGGGCCGAGCAGCGGCGCGGAGGGTCCGTGCAGCATGTAGCCGAGGCCGAAACGGGTGCTGACGACCAGCACGCGGTCCGGCCCCGCGGACTCCTCGGTGCGTGCCAGCGTGAGGGTGGCGGGGGCGAACAGCCGCTGTCCGTCGACCTCGCCGATCATCGCGGCGTAGCAGCGGGCGAGTCCGCGTGCGGTGGCGACACCGTTGGACGCGGGGAGTTCCGCCGCGCGGTAGGCCGGGGCGTTCTCGTCGGGGAAGGGGTCGATCGCCCCGAAGGCACGGCGGGTGAGCGAGGCCGGATCGCGGTACGCCTCGACGACGGAGCGCTTGGGGCGCACACGAAGGGAGCCGCTGCCTTCGGCGGGCGGGGGCTCGACGGGCCCGATCCGCCCGATCCGGTGCGCCTCGTCGGCCGGCAGCCCGAACCAGAAGTCCAGGCCGAGCGGGCGGGCGATCTCCTCGGCGATCCAGCGCCCGATGGTCCGCCCGGTGACCCGGCGCACCAGTTCTCCGACGAGCCAGCTGTAGGTCTGGGCGTGGTAGCCGTGGTCGGTGCCGGGCTCCCACTGGGGCCGCTGGCCGGCGACTGCCTCCGGCCCCGACACCTGGTCCGCGGCCTCCTCGGGGGTCAGCGGTGTGTCGAGGGCGGCCAGCCCCGCGCGGTGGGCGAGGAGATGGCGTACGAGGACACGTTCCTTGCCGTTCGCCTTGAACTCCGGCCAGTACGTGCCGACAGGCGCGTCGAGGTCCACCTGTCCGCGCTGGTGCAGCATCAGCGGTACGGCGGCGGCGATGCCCTTTCCGGCCGAGCGCACGACCTGCACGGTGTCCACGGCCCATGGTTCGGTGCCGTCCACATCGCGTGTGCCGGCCCACAGGTCGACGACCTTGCTGCCGTGGCGGTAGAGGGCCACGGCCGCTCCCCGCTCCCCGCGCTGTTCGAAGTTACGGACGAAAGCGTCCCTTACCGCCTCGAATCCCGGCGCCACCGTGCCTCGTACGTCCACGCCTGCTCCCGCGCTCCCGCTCATCCCCCCATGGTGCATCGCTCCGCAGGTGGAGCGGGGGGCGGGTCACCATCTGTTCACGGACGCGGAACGGACACGGAACGCGGATCGAAGCCGAAGGGCAGCTCCAGCCGGTGTCCGCGCATGAGTTCGTCGTCGCACAGCAGGTCCTGCGTACGGTCGTCGGCGGCGATCACCCCGTCGCTGAGGATGACGGCGCGCGGGCAGAGTTCGAGTGCGTACGGCAGGTCGTGGGTGACCATCAGCACGGTGACGTCCAGGGACCGCAGGATGTCGGCGAGTTCACGCCGGGAGGCCGGGTCCAGGTTGGATGAGGGTTCGTCCAGGACGAGGATCTCCGGCTCCATGGCCAGCACCGTGGCCACCGCGACGCGGCGGCGCTGGCCGAAGGAGAGGTGGTGCGGGGGCCGCGCGGCGTACTCCTCCATGCCGACGCGCCTGAGGGCGGTCACGACCCGCTCCTCCAGCTCCGGGCCCCGCAGTCCGGCCGTGGCGGGCCCGAAGGCGACGTCCTCGCGGACGGTCGGCATGAAGAGCTGGTCGTCGGGGTCCTGGAAGACGATGCCGACGCGGCGTCTGATCTCCGCCAGGTTCCGCTTCTCCACGGGCAGTCCGGCGACCCGGACGGAGCCGGCGCCCGCGTCGAGGATGCCGTTGAGGTGGAGGACGAGGGTGGTCTTGCCCGCGCCGTTGGGGCCGAGGAGCGCCACGCGTTCACCGCGGGCCACGGTCAGGTCGACGCCGAAGAGGGCCTGGTGGCCGTCGGGGTAGGCGTAGGCGAGGCCGCTGACCTCCAGGGACGGTACGGGTGCGGTGGGCAGGTTCATACGGTCCATCCCAGCAGACATACGGCGAGGGCGAGCACGGGGAGTGCCGCGGCGTGCGCCCACTGGGTCCGGGAGGCGGTCACCTCGTCGATCACCGGCATGGTGCCGGTGTAACCGCGGCTGACCATCGCGAGGTGGACGCGTTCGCCGCGCTCGTAGGACCGGATGAAGAGGGCGCCCGCCGTCTTGGCGAGGACGCCCCAGTGCCGTACGCCGCCGGCCTCGAAGCCCCGTGAGCGGCGGGCGACCGACATGCGGCGCAGTTCGTCGGTGATGACGTCGCCGTACCGGATCATGAACGAGGCGATCTGGACGAGCAGGGGCGGCAGCCGTAGCCGCTGGAGGCCGAGCAGCAGGGAGCGCAGCTCGGTGGTCGAGGCCAGGAGCACCGAAGCGGCCACCCCGAGGGTGCCCTTTGCGAGGACGTTCCAGGCACCCCAGAGGCCGGGGACGCTGACGGAGACACCGAGCAGCTCGGTCTGTTCGCCGGGCACGACGAACGGCATGAGCAGCGCGAACGCGACGAACGGCACCTCGATGACGAGCCGCTTCAGCAGGAATCCCGCGGGGATCCGGGCCACCGCGGCGACGCCGGCGAGCAGCACCCCGTACAGCGCGAAGGCCCAGACGGCCTCGCGCGGCGTGGACACGACGACCACGACGAAGCCGAGGACGGCGGCGAGCTTGCAGTGCGGGGGGAGGTCGTGGACGGGTGAGTGCCCGTGCCGGTAGAGCTTGTGGGCGTGGCCGGCGCCCATGTCAGACGGACTCGGTGGTGCGGAGCCCGGGCGCCTCGGGCGTACGGCGCCTGCGCACGGCCCAGAACACCCCGCTGCCGACGGCGACGGTGGCGCCCACTCCGATCACTCCGGCGAGGCCGCCGGAGATCCGGGCGTTCTCGACGTCCTTGACGCCGTAGTCGGCGAGCGGGGAGCCGGCGGCGCCGTGTTCCTGGACCTTCTCGTCGATGCCCTTGTCGGCGGCGACCTTCTCCAGGCCGTCGGGGTTCGCGGAGGCGTAGAAGGAGACGAAGCCCGCGAGGACGAGCGCGGCAGCCAGACCGGCGGCCCAGACCTTGCGCGTGGAGCGGGCCGCGACGGGGGCCGGCGAGGAGGCGGCTGCCGGGGCGGCCGGGAGGTCGACGAGTGCACCGTCGACACGCAGCTTGAGCGGGGTGGCGAGCCCGCGGGCCCCGTGCACCAGGTCGGGGCGCACCGCGATCACGGCGCCGACGGTCAGCGCGGTGATCGCCGCCTCCCCGATGCCGATCAGGACGTGGACGCCGACCATCGCGGTGAGGACCTTGCCGAGGGGTACGTCGGTGGTGCCGCCGATCCCGTAGACCGCGGTGAAGGCGACGGCGGCGGCCGGCACGGAGACCAGTGCGGCCACGAAGGCCGCGACGGTCGTGGAGCGGCGGGTGCGGGGCAGCACACGGGTCAGCCCGCGGAAGAGGGCGTAGGCGACGACGGTGGTGACGACCCCCATCACCGTGATGTTCACACCGAGGGCGGTGAGGCCGCCGTCGGCGAAGAGGATGCCCTGCATCAGCAGGACGACCGCTATGCAGAGCACCCCGGTGTACGGCCCGACGAGGATCGCGGCCAGCGCCCCGCCCAGGAGGTGGCCGCTGGTGCCCGCCGCGACCGGGAAGTTGAGCATCTGCACGGCGAAGATGAACGCGGCGACGAGCCCGGCCAGCGGAGCCGTGCGGTCGTCCAGTTCGCGCCGGGCCCCCCGGAGCCCGACGGCGACCGCGCCCGCGGCGACGACACCCGCGACGGCGGAGACAGGCGCGTTGATGAAACCGTCGGGTACATGCATGGAGTGGCTCCGCTTTCGGGCGTTGCTGCTGGCGGGGTCGGGAAACGCTCCATGATAAGGCCCTCTTGCAAAGAGTTCGCAAGAGCGCAGGAATGACAACTGACCCGACCCTCGACATGCCCAAATGGGAATATGTGGGACATTAGGGGAATAGCTATACGCACAGGAGGAGCCGGCCATGTCCCTCGTGATCCAAGAGCACGCCCGAGCCCGGCTCATCACCGACGGTCCCGACCCCCGGCTGGTCCCGGTCGAGCTGCGTTGCGCCCCGGAGGAGCCCGAGACCGTCCACGTGCGGCTTCCCGGAGGCGCCGACTGGGCCGTCGGCGTCGACCTCCTGGAGCGCGGACTGCGCTCCCCCGCCACCCGGGGCGACATAGGCATATGGCCGTGCGGCCGCGCCCAGCTGGTCATCGAACTGCACTCGCCGGACGGTGTCGCGGTCTTCCAGTTCGGCAGGGCGCCCTTCATCCGCTTCCTGTCGAGGGTCCGCGCGAGTACGGCGAAGCGCCCCGCCGCGGCCCCCGCCACGGCGACCCCCGCCTGAACAGGAAGGGAGCCCCCGTGCCGCGTGCACGGGGGCTCCCTTCCGCCCCGGTCCCCCGTCCCCACAGGTAACCGGTGCTTCCGCGGCCGCCTTCCGCTCAGAGGCGGACCCCGGGGCCGGCGCGGCTCACGCCACGGCGCTCACGCCGCGGGTCATACGCGGACCAGCTCCCGCTCCCCGCCGCCCTCGGCCGGGCCGCCGTCGGAGAGCTCCTTGCGCAGGCCCTCCCCCTCGACGTCCACGTTGGGCAGGACACGGTCCAGCCAGCGCGGCAGCCACCAGGCGCGCCGGCCCAGCAGGGCGAGCACCGCCGGCACGATGGCCATCCGGACCACGAAGGCGTCGAAGAAGACGGCGATGGCCAGCGAGAAGCCGATCATCTTGACCATCGACTCGCTGGAGCCGATGAAGCCGGCGAAGACAGCCATCATGATCACCGCGGCTGCGGTGACCACCCGGGCCCCGTGCCGGAACCCGGTGACGATCGCCTGGCCGGGGGTCTCCCCGTGGACGTACGCCTCACGCATCCGCGTGACCAGGAAGACCTCGTAGTCCATCGCGAGGCCGAAGACCACGCCGACCATGAAGATCGGCATCATGCTCATGATCGGACCGGTCTGCTCGACCCCGAAGAGCGAGGCGAGCCAGCCCCACTGGAAGACCGCGACGACCGCACCCAGGGCCGCTACGACCGAGAGCAGGAAGCCGAGGGCCGCCTTGAGCGGCACCAGCAGCGAGCGGAAGACCACCATCAGGAGCAGGAACGCAAGCCCGACGACGAGCGCCAGGTAGGGCAGCAGCGCGGCGTTCATCTTCTCCGAGAAGTCGATGTTCATCGCGGTCGCGCCGGTGACCAGCACCTCGGCACCGGTGTCGCCCTTGACGTCCCTGCCGGCGTCACGGATCTCGTGGACGAGGTCCTCCGTCCGGACGGAGCTCGGCCGGTCCTCGGGAATGACCGTGATGGTCGCGGCGTCGCCGGCCTTGTTGAAGGCGGCCGGGGTGACGGCGGCGACGTGGCCGATGCCCTCGATCTCCTGGGAGACCCGGTCGACGGCGGCCCTGCCGTCCTCGCTGCCCTTCGTGTCCACGACGACCAGCAGCGGACCGTTGAATCCGGGGCCGAAGCCCTCGGACAGCAGGTCGTACGCCTGACGCTGCGTGGTGCTCCTCGGCTGCGAGCCGTCGTCCGGCAGCCCCATCTCCAGCGAGGCGGCCGGTACGGCGACGGCCCCGAGGCCGATGACCCCGGCCAGCAGCACCCACACCGGCTTGCGCAGCACGAACCGCGCCCAGCGGGTGCCCATGTTCGGCTTCGCCTCGGGCCTGTTCTCCGCCTCGGCGGCCTTGCGCGCCCTGCGCCCCATGATCCGCTTGCCCGCGAAGCCCAGCAGCGCCGGGACGAGGGTGAGCGCGATGAGTACGGCGATCGCGACGGTGCCCGCGGCGGCGAAGCCCATCTTCGACAGCATCGGGATGTTGACGACGGCGAGGCCGACCAGCGCGATGACGACGGTCAGGCCGGCGAAGACGACCGCGGATCCCGCCGTGCCGACGGCCCGCCCGGCGGCTTCCTCGCGCTCCCTGCCCTCGGCCAGTTCGGCGCGGTAGCGGGAGACGATGAAGAGCGCGTAGTCGATGCCGACCGCGAGGCCGATCATCATCGCGAGCGTCGAGGTGGTGGAACCCAGGTCGAGCACGTTCGCCAGGGCGGTGATCAGCGAGACACCGATCCCGACGCCGATGAGCGCGGTCAGCAGCGGCAGCCCCGCGGCGATCAGCGACCCGAAGGTGATCACCAGCACCACCGCGGCCACGGCGACCCCGATGATCTCGGTGGCACCGGTCTCCGGCATCACCTGGAGCGCGTCACCACCGATCTCCACGGTCATCCCGCTGCTCTGCGCGGCCTCACCCGCTTCCTCCAGCGCCTCCCGTGCCCCGTCGGTGAGCTCCATCGAGCTGACCTTGTAGGAGACGGAGATGTAGGCGGTGGATCCGTTCTGGCTCACGGCCTTCGCCGCGAAGGGATCGGCGACCGAGGCGATCTGGTCCGAGCCGGACTTCAGCTCGCCGACGATCTCCTGGATCTCGGCCTTGTTGGCCGCGTCGGTGACCTTCTCGCCGCCGGGTGCCTTGAAAACGACCCGTGCGGTCGCACCGTCGGCGCTGCCGCCGGGGAAACGCTCGTCCAGCAGGTCGAAGGCGCGCTGGGCCTCTGTGCCGGGGATCGAGAAGGAGCTGGAGGTGGCAGTGGACGCCGAGGCGGCACCGAACCCGGCGAGTGCCAGCAGCGCCACCCAGATCAGGGCGACGTAACGGCGGCGCCGGAAGGCGAGCCGTCCGAGTTTGTACAGGAAAGTGGCCACGGAGGAGTTACTCCCGGTCAGGTCGTGGAGTGGAAGAGGGCGTGAGGAACCAGCCCGACGACGAGAGCGGCGTGTCAGGTGGAGCGTGGGGAGAGAGGTCGCACGGGAAGGAAGAGGACGTCAGATGCCGAGGGCGGGGAACACCACGGAGTCGACGTAGTCGGTGAGGAACGCCTGGTCGACGGGCTGGCAGTCCACCAGTTCCCGTGCGGCGAAGGCGCCGATCATCATGTGCGGCACATAGGGGAGCGCCGGATTGTCCGGGCGCACTTCCCCTCGGTCCACGGCCCGTTGGAGCATGCTTCCGAGGCCGGTCATCTCCGGCTCGATCAGCAGGTCCCGCAGCGCCTGGAAGAGATCGGGGTTGTCGTGGACGGCATGGCTCAGACCCCGCAGCAGTGCGGAGTTCTTCTCCATCTGGCAGTCGTCGGTGCGTGTCACCACGGCCAGGAAGTCGCCGCGGAGCGAACCGGTGTCGACATCGCCGAGGTGCACCGGCTTGTCGTTCCGGAGTGCCTTGACGACCAGCTCGGCCTTGCTCCCCCACTGGCGGTAGAGGGTGGCCTTGCTGGAACGGGTGCGGGCGGCGACGGCGTCCATGGTCAGGGCTTCGTAGCCGACCTCGCCGAGCAGATCGAGCACGGCGGCGTACAGCTCGCTCTCGCGTTCGGGCGTGAGCCGGCTGCGTGCCATGGTCGACCTCCTCTTCCTCGCACCTGCTGGATCGTACGTCAGCCGATGATCAACCAACGGAACGAAACTGTTTCGTACACTTTGAAGGTACCCCCTCCCCCATCGAAACGAGACAGTTTCGCTTGTGTCCTGCGCCACAAGTTGCCGCGCGCCCTTCACATCGAAAGCATTGGGGGGTGAGTGACGACGTCGCGTATCTCCGTTTCCCGCACCTGCACAAGGACATGCTCTGCTTCGCGGCGGAGGACGACCTCTGGGTCTCCCCCCTCGCCCCCGCAGGGCAGCGGCCCGGCCGGGCGTGGCGGCTGACTGTCGACCGGACCAGGGTCAGTCATCCGCGCTTCTCGCCCGACGGCAGCCGCATCGCCTACACGACCTGGCGCACGCTCGACCCGGAGATCCACCTCGCCCCCGTCGACGGCGGGCCGGCCCGACGGCTCACCTACTGGGGCTCGACCGACGCGCGCGTCTGCGGCTGGAGCCCCGACCCCGGGGACTCGTCCCAGATCCTCGCGGTGTCCTCGCACAACCAGCCGTTCTCGTACTTCTCGTGGGCGTACAGCGTCCCCACGGACGGCAGCCCCGGCGGCAAGCTCCCCTGGGGCCCCGTCTCCGACATCGCGGTCGCCGACATCGACGGCGAACGGCGCACCCTGCTGCTCACCGGAAAGCCGCCGCACGAGCCGGCGGCCTGGAAGCGGTACCGGGGCGGTGCCACGGGCCGGCTGTGGCTGCACGGCGAGCGGCTGCTGCCGGACATCGGCGGGCACCTCGACGCCCCGATGTTCGTGGGGCGCCGGATCGCCTTCCTCTCGGACCACGAGGGCGTCGGCAATCTCTACTCCTGTCTGATGGACGGCAGCGGCCTGCGGCGGCACACGGACCACGACGCGTTCTACGCCCGCCACGCCTCCAGCGACGGCAGCCGAGTGGTCTACCAGTGCGGCGGCGACCTGTGGCTGGTCGACGACCTGGAGTCGCCGGACGCGGTGCCCCGGAAACTGGAGGTGCGGCTCGGAGGCCCACGGACGGGCCGGCGTACGTACCAGGTACCGGCGTCCAGCCACGTCGACTCACTGTCCGTCGACGAGACGGGCCGGGCCAGCGCCGTCTCCGTGCGCGGCAGCCTCTACTGGCTCACCCACCGCGACGGCCCCGCCCGCACGATCGCCGACACCCCCGGAGTGCGGGTCCGGATGCCGGAGATGCTCGGCAGCAGCGGCCGGGTCGCCTATGTCACGGACGCGGAGGGAGACGACGCGATCGAGATCGCCTATCTCCCCCGGGCCAGCGGAGACCGCCCGCCCCGACGGTTGGTCGCGGGGCAGCTGGGCAGGGTCCACGAGCTCATCTCCGACCCGGAGGGCGAACGGCTGGCCATCGCGTCGAACGACGGCCGCCTGCTGCTGCTGGACACGACGGAGGACGACATGGAACCGGCCGGGGCGGAATCCGCCGTCCCGCCACAGGACGCGGCGCCCGGAGCCGTCGACGAGGCCGGCGACGTGGAGCCCGGAGCGGGCGCCACGGGGGCGGGAGTCAGAGGGACAGGTTCCACGTGGACGGGCGCCACGGGGG
>NZ_MAPV01000319.1 GCF_001700505.1 Streptomyces mutomycini | reverse complement strand
ACCAGGCCCGCACGGGTCGCCGGATAGTCCAGCGGGACGATGCCGAGGCCGGTCCAGCCCGCCGCCTCGGACCCGTCGAGGAACGAATGCACCTGCGGATTGAGCCGGTCGGAGTTCCAGCGCGGCGGCNNTCGTCCTGGATGTCGAAGAGCGCGGAGTCGGCGTAGCGGACCCCGGGCAGACCGCCGTTGTCGGCGAGCAGCACGACCTTGCCGCGGGCCCCGCCGAGGTCCGGGAGCGTGGGGTCGAGGCGGAGGAGCGAGCGCCAGCCCTTGCCGTCGAGGTAGATGTCGAAGATCCGCCGGAACGCGACGTCGCTCTCCTCCGAGTACTCCTGCTTGACCCGCATCAGCACGGTCTCCGAGGGATGCCCGGCCAGGAAGTCCCGGCAGGCGCCCAGCACGTCGTCGAAGTTCAGCTTCTGGTAGTAGGCCCCGTGGTGGATGGCGAACGCGTCACCGCTGATCCGGCAGCGCACGTCGAGGAAGCGGATACCGCTGTTGAGCTGCTCGGCGACCGTGGTGTTCTGGCACTCCGTCCAGGGGCCGCCGTAGCGGGCACCGGCGTTGTGCGTCCCCGGGATCGTGAGCCGTCGCAGCGGCGTGGCGTCGGCGATGCCGCCCATCCAGTCCTGGGTGCCCAGGGTGCGGTCGGCGGCTGTGGACGTCCCCCCGAGGAGGACCCCTGCGGTGACTGCGAGCGAGCCGGTGAGGAAACTCCGGCGGGTGGCGGTGTACGGACTCATGGGGGGTGTGCCTCCGGGG
>NZ_MAPV01000318.1 GCF_001700505.1 Streptomyces mutomycini | reverse complement strand
GGGCGCCCCCGGGTGTCCGGCGGGGTGGGGTGGATCAGAGGGTGGAGGCGGCCGAGGCGATGGTGGAGGCGAAGGTCGACACCTGGGTGTACACGCCGGGGTAGCCGGGCCGTGCGCAGCCCTCGCCCCAGCTGACGATGCCGACCTGGATCCAGGCTCCGGCGTTGTCCTTGCGGAACATGGGTCCGCCGGAGTCGCCCTGGCAGGTGTCCACGCCACCGGTGCTGACGTATCCGGCGCAGATCTCCTGGCTGGCTACGAGGTCGCTGCCGTAGGCCTGCTGGCAGGTGGCGTCGGAGACGAAGGGGACGTTGGCCTTGAGGAGGTAGCGCTGCTGGCCGCCGCCCTCGGTGGCGGCGCCCCAGCCGGCGACGGTGAAGGTGCCGGTGTCGTAGGCGGTGGTGGTGGCGATCTTCAGGGTGGGCTGGTTGATGGGCTGGGCGAGCTTGATCAGTGCCCAGTCCTTGCCGACGCCGTTGTAGCCGGGTGCCTGGAGGACCTTGGTGGAGCGGACCTTGATGGCGGAGGACGACTGGAGGTCGACGACGCCGCCGGTGGCGGTGATGGAGGTGTTGTTGCCGGATCCGCTGACGCAGTGGGCGGCGGTGAGCACGATGGTCGGGCTGTAGAGGGCGCCGCCGCAGCCCATGGAGAGCCGGACCATGAAGGGGAATTCGCCCTGGGCGGCGCGGGTGCCGCCGACGACGGGTGCGGGGGCGGCGGAGGCGTTCGACGGCTGGAGGCTGAGGGTGGCGAGTGCCACCGCTGCTATGACGGAGCATCTCTTGAGGGTGCGCAGAAGCTGCTTCACGGCTGTGCCTGCTTTCGTGTGGGGGGCCGGGGGGTGGACTACTGGTGCAGGCGTGCGGGTGTACGTGTCCTGGTCAGGGGCCCGCACCGCGCAAATCTCGGCATGCCCTCGACAAGAACGATCCGATTATCGGGAAGCGCTCACCGGTGTCACAAGGCAGGGATTCCGGCCAAGATCACTTTCCGTGGATCGGCCGGTTTTCCTCGGACCGGCCTAGAGTGAAGGTCCGTTGAGCGCCATTGATGGGGGTTCGGACGTGAACGACGGCAGCAGTGACGGCAGTGGCGGCGGTCCGGTCGTCCACGGGTTCCCGCACCTCGAAGCGGTCCGGTCCGCGATCACCTCGCTCTACCGCCGCGTCTCCCCCGACGGTGTGCACGCCTACGCGACGAGCCTCGCCCCGGCCGACGCGGCCTTCTCCGATGTGGACGACCTGTATCTCGGCGCCCAGCGGGTGGCCGGCGCCCTGGTCCAGCACCTGCGGCTGCCGCAGGCCCGTATCGTCGTCGGCTTCCGGCGGATGGAGCACGCCGCGAGCGTCGAACTCACCGCCGGGCCGGAGTACTTCATCGAGCTGAACGACCGTTTCCGTACGCATCGCAGGGACATCGGGGCCGCGCTGGCGCACGAGATCACCCATGTGCTGCTGCACCGGCTGGGACTGGAGCTTCCCGGCACCCGCGACAACGAGATCCTCACG
>NZ_MAPV01000317.1:977-1226 GCF_001700505.1 Streptomyces mutomycini | reverse complement strand
ATCTGAGCGAGGAGTTCGGCTTCACGGCGCTGCGCTGGGCGGCGGGCCTCGGCCATGCGCGGGTCGCGGAGACCCTGCTCGCCCATGGCGCGGACCCTGACCTGACCAGTCCGCAGGGTGAGGGGCCGCTGGTGGTCGCGTCCCGGAGGGGGTCGGTGAACACGGTGCGGGCCCTGCTCCGGCACGGCGCCGGCGGTCTCTCCCCCGCGCTGGAGGAGGCCAGGCGCATGCTCGCGCTGGACGTGGAGC
>NZ_MAPV01000317.1:0-860 GCF_001700505.1 Streptomyces mutomycini | reverse complement strand
CTGGCCGTCCGGGCGCTGCGGGGCGGTGGCCCCGGCCTGGACAACTGGCTGGTGGCGGTGGGGACGCTGTGGCTGCGGGGCGACGAGGAGACGTTCCAGGCCGCGGCCGCCTGGGCTGCGGGCGAGGATCCGCTGCGGCAGGCGTTCGGTGTGGACGTCCTGGCGCGGCTCGGTTTCCATACCGGTGGCAGGCCGTTCGCCGAACGGGCGGTCCCGCTGCTGCGGGAGCTTGCCCGGTCCGGGGCCCCGGTGCCGGCCGAGGCGGCGGCGCGNNCTCGGCCGGCGGTCGGGGCGGTCAGGTGGGACGGTCGGCCTCGTCGAGCAGGTAGCGGCGCTCGACCTGGTTGTCGGTCAGGGCCGCCGCCTCGCGGTACAGGGTCGTCGCACCGGCCACGTCGCCTGTCATCTGCAGCAGGTGGGCGCGCACCGCGCGTTCCCGCTGCCGGGTGAGAGGGTCCTGGTCCAGTCCGTGGCGCCGGTTGAGGTCGTCGAGCAGTGCCATCGCACGGGCCGGCCCGTATGCCTGGGCGACCGCGACCACCCGGCTCAGCCGCACCGGTGCGGTCGGGGTGAGCCGTTCGAACCACAGGTACAGCATCGCGATCTGCGGCCAGTCCGTCCGCTCCGGCGTCGCGGCCGCCGCGTGCAGGGCCGCGATCGCCGCCTGCAGTTGGTAGGGGCCCGTAGCGCGCCGGCTCCAGACGCTGTCGATCAGCTGGGTTCCCTCGCGGATCAGGTCGCGGTCCCAGCGGGTGCGGTCCTGTTCGTCCAGCGGCACCAGCCCGCCGTGGTCGCCGATGCGGGCCGCGCGCCGCGACTCGGTGAGCAGCATCAGCGCCAGCAGGCCGGTCGCCTCGGCG
>NZ_MAPV01000316.1 GCF_001700505.1 Streptomyces mutomycini | reverse complement strand
GGACCGCACCGTGCTGCTGCGCCGCCTCTTCGACACCGGACGCTTCCAGGAACTCCAGGCGTGGCTCACCAACCGAAGCAAAGCCACCAAGAAGGACCTCGACGAGGTCACTGCCACCCTGCAACAGCTCAGCCAACGCATTCACCAGGAAGCCGGCCCCCTCCTCCACCAGGACGCCCCCAGCACCGACGAGGCCGCCCGACCCGAAACCGAGGACCCCGTCGACGTCCTGCCCTGGGCACAGCACCTGCGCACCCTCGCCGTCAACGCCCACACCGAAGCGGTGGCCGACGAGGAACGCAGCGACACCGAACACCAGCACGCCAAGACCGAACACCAGCGCACCCACGAGCTCGCAGGCCAGCAAACCCAGCACGCCCAAGCCCAGGCGCGACGCACAGCACTCGACGACAAGGCCGCCCACCACCCACGACTGCGCAACGAACTCGACAGAGGCCGGCGCGCCGAACGTCTGCGCCCCCTCCTGGAAGCCGTGAAGCACACATCACGTGCCCTGGACACGGCCACGACAGCCGAGGACGATGCCCGCACCCAGCTGCCCGAACAACACCGTCGCACCGGCATTCCCCAACTGCAGGCCGCCCTGGAACAGAACCACGCCGAGAAGGGCCGCGTCGAAGGGCTACTGCCCGACGAACAGCACCACACAC
>NZ_MAPV01000315.1:554-679 GCF_001700505.1 Streptomyces mutomycini | reverse complement strand
CGCGGCGACGATCCGCTCACGCAGCGCGGCCTCCTCGTCGGCCCACCGCGCGGCGAAGGCGGCCGGATCGTCGTCGTAGGCGAGCCTCCGCCGCACGACCTCGACGCGCAGGTCCGTCTCACGCG
>NZ_MAPV01000315.1:0-496 GCF_001700505.1 Streptomyces mutomycini | reverse complement strand
GCACGGAGACGCCTTCGCGCTCGACGTACGAGGCGCCCATGGCCGCCGCGTCGAGCAGCAGGTCCACCAGGTGGTCGTGGAGGAGATTGACCTCGTCGACGTAGAGGATCCCGCGGTGGGCGTCGGCGAGGAGCCCCGGCTCGAAGGCCTTCACGCCCTCCGAGAGCGCCCGTTCGATGTCGAGCGCGCCCACCAGCCGGTCCTCCGACGCGCCGACGGGCAGCTCCACGGTCCGCGCCGCACGCGACACGCCGGTCCCGGACTCGTGGGGGCCNNACCCGGAGACCACCGCGACCTCCGGCATCAGCGCGGCGAGGGCCCGCACGGCGGTGGACTTGGCGGTGCCCTTCTCACCCCGCACGAGCACCCCGCCGACGGCCGGACTGACGGCGTTGAGCAACAGCCCGAGCCGTAGATCGTCCTGCCCGACGACGGCGGTGAAGGGATACGGGGTATTCACAGTGCCTCCTCTGTCTCGTGCTCGACTGCTCCAGCC
>NZ_MAPV01000314.1 GCF_001700505.1 Streptomyces mutomycini | reverse complement strand
GCAGGCAGAACCCGCCGAGGAGGAAGCCGTGACCGCCACCACCCCCGTCGCCAACGCCGCACCCGCCGTGCGCCGCTCGGATCGCCTGCTGATCGCCGGAGCGCTCGCCGGGCCGGTCTTCTTCGCTTCCGCCGTCATCCAGATGGCCACCCGCGAGGGCTTCGACATCACCAGGCACCCCATCAGTCAGCTCGCCACCGGCGGTGCCGGCTGGATCCAGATCTCGACGTTCGTGCTCGCGGGCCTCGGCGCTCTCGCCCTGGCCGTCGGCATCAGGCGCACCCTCACCGAGGGAGCCGGACGCCGAGCACTGCCGATCCTCGTCGGCACCTTCGGCGTCGGACTGATCGTCTCCGGCCTGTTCCCCATGGATCCGGAGAACGGCTTCCCGGTCGGGACGCCGGACCAGCCGGTCGCCCGGATGTCGTGGCACAGCGTCGTGCACTCGGCCTCGGCGGTCGCCGCCTACAGCGCCCTGGCCATCGCCGGCATCGTCCTCACCGTGCGGTGCGCACGCCGCCGGGCCGTCCTCCCGGCCGNNCCCGGCCGTCCTCAACGGTGCCACCGCCCTCGTGCTCGTACTGCCCATGTCGCCCGACTGCATGAGCATCCAGATCGCCGTGAACGGCCTGG
This sequence comes from Streptomyces mutomycini, assembly GCF_001700505.1. Classification (GTDB taxonomy): domain Bacteria; phylum Actinomycetota; class Actinomycetes; order Streptomycetales; family Streptomycetaceae; genus Streptomyces; species Streptomyces mutomycini. The sequence continues at coordinate 372 of NZ_MAPV01000314.1, read as the reverse complement.
TCGCCTTCGCCTGGACCACCGTCCTCGCACTCTCCCTGCGGCGCACGCGCTGACCTGCCCTACTATCGCCAAGCACTGTTGCAAAGGGGACCCGTGAAGTACCTACTGCTCGGATACACGTCAGCCGCCGCCTGGGACGCAGGGACCGCCGATGCCCCGACGGAGGAGGCGCTGGCCGCCTTCGCCGTCTACCAGAGGTTCGAGAAGGAACTGCTCGGAACCGGAGAGCTCGTCAGCACCGAGGGTCTGGGCCACCTGGCGGTCAGCACCACCGTGCGGCGGACACCGGACGGCGTGACGCTGACCGACGGACCGTTCGCCGAACTCAAGGAGGTCCTTGCCAGCTTCGCCGTCATCGACGTGACCGGCCGG
>NZ_MAPV01000313.1 GCF_001700505.1 Streptomyces mutomycini | reverse complement strand
CACGGTCCAGCAGGCGGGCGGGGAGATCGGCCTGCACCCGGCGGAGGGCGGCGGCACCACGGCCGTGATCCGCCTGCCGGGGGCACCGCAGCCGCCGCCGGTGGTGTGAGCACCACCGGGCCCTGGGCCCGAGTGCGCGTCCGCTCAGGCCAGATCGTCGAACTCGCCCTCCTTCGCACCTCCGAGAAAGGCTCGGAGCTTGGCACGAGTGGTGCGGACGACCACGTCCGGGTGATCGCTCTCACGCAGCAGTATCTCGCCGTCGTGCTCGGCCAGTTCGAGGCAGTCGGAGCCCTCGGCGTTCGAGGACTTCGAGGACTTGCGCCACTGGATTTCCATGACCCCCACGCCTTCATACTTGTTGTGCGATCTTTCGAATGAAGCCCCGCGAACGAACCGGGTCGAGTGACCGCTCCTCGGTCCGGTCCAGCGCGACCCGCCAGTTCACCAGACTCGTTTCCGCATCGAGGAATGACGAACCGGTCGCGGTGTCCACCTGCACGGTGTCCAGTTGCTGCACGGGCCCGTACACGTAGTGTGCCGAACTGCTCGCGAACGGGAAACCGCCCGCAGCGAAGGGGATCGCTCGGACGGTGACGTTGTCACGGTCGGATTCGTGCAGCAGGTGCGCGAGCTGGCCGCGCGCCACGGCCGGGTTTCCGTAGGTCATTCGTAGCGCGGCCTCGTGAATCAGGAACACGCAGGCGAGCGGATCCTGCCGGTCCAGGACATCGCGGCGTTGCAGCCGGTGGGATACCTGCCGCCGTTGGCGCGCCGGGTCGGGCGGCGGAACACTCTCGGCGAAGACACTGCGGGCATAGCCCTCGGTCTGGAGCAAGCCAGGCATATACATGACCTGCACAGATCGAATGGCAGCAGCGTGGTGCTCCAACTCGGCCAGATCGAGCGCGTCGCTGGACAGCTCGCCACGGTGATGCTCCCACCAACCGCTCACCCGCTCCGCAGCCATGGCGGCGAGAGCATCGACGTATGCCGCGTCAGGGCACTTGTAGTGGCCGGCCCACGCCCGTACCCGCTGAGGGCTCACCCCGAATCGCCCGGATTCGGTGTTGCTGATGGTGGTGCGATCTGCTCCCAAGCGCTCTGCGGCCTGGGCCAGCGTCAGGCCTGCATGCTCTCTGACTCTGCGCAGCTCGGAGCCCAGTCGGCGCTGCCGCACCGTGAGCAGCTTCCTTGGTGGCATCGGAGCCTCCTCTCATCGGATCTCAGTGTGGCCGTACCCAATCCACAGGACGATCGTTACTCAAATTATCGGATGCCGTATCACTAGTTATGAACCATGGATGGCTCCGTCAAGACACCGCACCACATGCCTTACGCCCGAAGTGCAGTCGTGCAAGCGCCCCTTGAGACAGGTGCGTCCGTACGGCCACCACCACGGTCAACGAGCAGCGCGCCGGTTCGGAGCGCACCACGTGGGGAGAACGACATGACCAGCGTCCACACCACCGCACCCTCCGCGTCACCGCACCGTCAGGACGGTGAGGGCTACCGGCTCTCCCTGCCCAACACCGCGCGCTCGGCGGGGATCGCACGCGACTTCGTCACGTCACTGCTCACCGGCACCCCGCACAGCGGAATCGTCGACGACGCCCGTCTGTGTGTCACCGAGGTGGTGGCCAACGCCCACCGCCACACGTGCACGCCTCTGATCCGCGTACACGTGACCGTCGGCCAGGAGCACGTGACCGTCTCCGTCACCGACGACAAGCCCTGGACCGCGCCTGCGGCGGGCGGGGTCCGCAGCGACGCCCAAGGGGATGGCGGGTGGGGGCTCTTCCTCCTGGAGGAGCTTGCCTCGGCGTGGGGGTCGAACGTCTGCGGGTGCTGCACCCCCCGCCACAAGACGGTGTGGTTCACCCTCGCGGGGGCCGTCGCGATCACCGTGTAACGCTCCACACGCCGCTGCCGAAACGCACGTGCCTGCACCGCCCGGGCCTGCCCGGCCACCCGAAGCACCCGCGTGCTCCGCGCGCGCTCGCACGGCGATTCAGGCCTGACCGCCGGCCGTGATTCACCGGCAGGACCGGTCATCGGTCCGCCCTACCCCGACGGACCGTGATGCTCCGTACCACCGGCGCGGCTTCGCGCTGCGCTCCTCCGGCATGCCCGGATCCGGCTTGGGCACCCGTGCCCAACGCCCTGCAGGAAGCCGCGACGACCCCGGCCCGGCATGCCCAGCCTCGCACCTGGCTGCGCGCCGTGACGTGGCTGGTCGGCGCCGGCCTGCACCCTCGCGCGGGTGGAACCACGCTCGACGTGGCCCGGGACCTCGCGGCGCGGATGGACTACCGGCTGGGTCGCGTCCTGTACGACCTCGAGGGCACGGCCGCCCGGTGCGGAGTGTCGACGTCGACGGTGAAGCGCCATGTGCGGGTGCTGCGGGAGCTGGGCGCGTTGGCATGGCACCGGCACGGGACGAAGAAGAACCTGCGGCTGCCGGGTCGCCCGTACACGGCCACAGCGACGGTCTACGCGGCGACGATCCCGGCCGCGTACGACGAGGCGATGGGGCACCGGCTCGCCGGCACCGGCTACGACGCCCGGGTGCTCGGAGTGACGGACGAGGGGAGGACGCTCGCGGCGAGGGCCATCCGCGCGAAGGCTCACCCGGTAGGCAACAACACCTCACTCACGAGTGGCTCCGCAGGACGTGCACCCCATTCTCCTGGGACCCACCACGACGTACCTGCTGCTGAACTGGATGGGGGGCTCAACTACACCTCGCGCGCGCACGCGAGGGCGGCATCGCCCCGGCGCCGTACCGACTGCGGAGCGGGCCGGAACACTCGGCCGAACCGGAGCACCAGGAGATCCGGAAGCGGTGGCAGTCCGTCGCTCCGTCACCCGTGGCAGGTGGCCCGCGACATCGGGCTCGCCCGACAGGTCCGGCCGCTCGTCGGCTGGACCCAGCCGGAAGGGCTCCGTCGGCTGGCCTTCGCGCTGCGCCCGCTGATCGACCGGGGCCTGGATGCTCATGACATCGCGGCCGAGCTCACCGGCCTGGCCGTCGACTGGCGTCCCGCACGCCCGGCCGCGTACATCACCGCCGCTCTCGCCCGGGACCGGCGGGCCGAGACGGTCCGCCGGCCGGACAAGGAGCTCACGGCCGACCCCGCCGCTCACCAGGAGTGGCAGCGCTGGCTGGACAACCGCCGTGCCGACGCTCCCGCCCGTACGGACGACGACCGCCGCCACGCCCGCCTCTACGCGTGGGACCGGTGGTCCGAGGTGGCCGCCCACTACGACGAGGACCCCGACGACGCCCTGGACCTCTATGGGACCCGGCTGTGCGCCTACGCCGTGAAACGGGCCGCGCCCCCGGCGTAGGCGCACAGCCGGG
>NZ_MAPV01000312.1 GCF_001700505.1 Streptomyces mutomycini | reverse complement strand
CCGCCCACCCCTCGGCCGTCGATGCCAACGAGGCGATCCGCGCACTCGTCGACTCGCGGGCCGGCCAGGACTGGACGCCGGTGGAGGCCGCGGAGTACGAGGTGCTGCTCATCGAGTGGGCGGCCGCGACCCAGGGCATAGGCTCGGGCGTCATCGAGGCCGCCTGATCCGGCGGCCTCCGGCGCGGCCTACGCGCCGTACCCCTCCCGTAGTTCGACCTTGCGGACCTTGCCGCTGACGGTCATCGGGAACGCCTCCATGATCCGCAGCCCGCGCGGGACCTTGTAGTGCGCCAGCTGCTCACGGCAGTACGCGGTCAACTCGTCGAGTGTCGGCGGGTCGGCCGGGTCACGGGGAATGACGCAGGCCAGGATCTCCTCGCCGTAGCGTTCGTCCGGCACCCCCACCACCTGGACGTCTTCGATCTTCGGGTGACCGTAGAGGAATTCCTCGATCTCGCGCGGATACACGTTCTCGCCGCCACGGATGATCATGTCCTTGATCCGGCCGACGATCTGGACGTACCCGTCCTCCCGCATCACCGCGAGGTCCCCCGTGTGCATCCAGCGCCCCGCGTCGATGACTTCGGCGGTCCGCTCCGGCTGTTCCCAGTAGCCGAGCATCACGCTGTAGCCCCGGGTGCGCAGTTCACCTGCCTCACCGCGCGGCAGGGTCACGCCGGTCACCGGATCGACGACCTTCACCTCGATGTGCGGCATCACCCGGCCCACCGTGCCCGTGCGGCGCTCCAGGTCGTCCTCCCGGCGGGTCTGGGTGGAGACGGGCGAGGTCTCCGTCATGCCGTAGCAGATGGACACCTCGTCCATGTGCATCTCCGCGACGACCCTCTTCATCACCTCGACAGGACACGGCGATCCGGCCATGATCCCGGTGCGGAGCGAGGAGAGGTCGTACGAGGCGAAGCCCGGGAGGCCGAGCTCCGCGATGAACATCGTGGGCACGCCGTAGAGCGAGGTGCACCGCTCCTGCTGGACGGCCGCCAGCACCGCGGCGGGCTCGAAGGCGGGTGCGGGGATCACGATGCAGGCACCGTGCGAGGTGATGCCGAGGTTCCCCATGACCATGCCGAAGCAGTGATAGAACGGCACGGGCAGACAGACCCGGTCCTGTTCGGTGTAGGCGACCATCTCCCCCACGAAATAGCCGTTGTTGAGGATGTTGTGGTGGGAGAGCGTGGCCCCCTTGGGGAATCCGGTGGTCCCGGAGGTGTACTGGATGTTGATGGGGTCGTCGCAGGACAACTGGGCTTCGCGTACAGCCAGCTGTTCGACGGTCACGGCCGCTGAGGCGGCCGGTAGTTCGTCCCAGGAGGGGTCGCCGATGTAGTGGACGGACCGCAGTGCGGGGCAGTTCGCCCGGACCTGTCCGACGAGTGCGCGGTAGTCGCTGGTGCGGTGGGCGAGCGAGGCGACCAGGACGGAGATCCCGGCCTGCTTGAGCACGTACTCCAGCTCATGTGCACGGTAGGCGGGATTGATGTTGACCATGACGGCCCCGATGCGGGCCGTGGCGTACTGGACGAAGACCCATTCCGGGCAGTTGACCGCCCAGATGCCGACCCGGTCGCCCTTGTCCACCCCGGACGCCATCAGCCCGCGGGCCAGCTCATCGACGGCGGCACCGAACTCCGCGTACGTCCAGCGGCGTCCGGACACCACGTCGACGAGGGCCTCACGCTCCCCGAACGCCTCGACCGCCCGGTCCAGGTTGCGTCCGATGGTGTCGCCGAGCAGCGGGGTGTCGCCGGTGCCGTGCGCGTAGGAGAGACCGCTCATCGCACATCCCCCTCGTCGAACTCGGTGCCGGTCCCCTGCGCCGTGCGCTCGCGCAGCTCGATCCTGCGGATCTTCCCGGAGACCGTCTTGGGCAGCTCGGCGAACTCCAGGCGGCGGATGCGCTTGTACGGGGCGAGGACGGCCCTGGAGTGCTCGAACAGCACCTTCGCGGTGTCGGGTCCGGGCTCCCAGCCCTCGGCGAGCACGACGTACGCCTTCGGGACGGAGAGCCGCACCGGGTCCGGCGCGGGCACGACCGCGGCCTCGGCGACCGCCTCGTGCTCCAGCAGGGCGCTCTCCAGCTCGAACGGCGAGATCTTGTAGTCGGATGCCTTGAACACGTCGTCGGCCCGGCCCACATAGGTGATGTAGCCGTCCTCGTCCCGCGCGCCGATGTCACCGGTGCGGTAGTAACCGCCCGCCATGGCCTCGGCCGTACGCTCGGGGTCTCCGTGGTAGCCCGTCATCAGGCCGACGGGAGACGCCGACAGGTCGAGGGAGATCTCACCTTCCGCCGCGCCCGGTTCGCCGGTGACCGGGTCGAGCAGCTCGACCTTGAAGCCGGGGCTGGGGCGCCCCATTGAACCGGCCTTGAGCAGCTGTCCCGGTGTGTTGGCCACCTGCACGGCGGTCTCGGTCTGGCCGAAGCCGTCGCGGATGGTGACACCCCAGGCGCGCCGGACGCTCTCGATGACTTCGGGGTTGAGCGGTTCCCCGGCCGCGACGACCTCGCGCGGCGGTGTCTTCAGCTGCGTGAGGTCGGCCTGGATGAGCATCCGCCAGACCGTCGGCGGGGCGCAGAAGCTGGTGATCGCCGAGCGGTCCATCTCCGCCATCAGCCGGGCGGCGTCGAAACGGGTGTAGTTGAAGATGAAGACGGTGGCCTCGGCGCTCCACGGCGCGAAGAGGTTCGACCAGGCGTGCTTCGCCCAGCCGGGCGAGGAGATGTTCAGATGGACGTCACCGGGCTTGAGCCCGATCCAGTACATCGTCGACAAGTGTCCGACGGGATAAGAGACATGGGTGTGCTCGACCAGCTTCGGACTCGCCGTGGTCCCCGAGGTGAAGTAGAGCATCAGGGGTTCGTCGGCGTCCGTCTCCCGGTCCGGGGTGAAGGCCTCCGGCGCCTCGTCGGCCCCGCTGTAGGAGAGCCAGCCCTCGACGTCCGCGCCGACTGCGATCCGGGTGTAGTCGCCGGGGACCTCGTCGAACTTCGCGGTGTCCGCCGACCGTACGAGGACGTGGCGGACCCTGCCGCGCTCGACCCGGTCACGCAGGTCGACCGGCCCCAGCAGGGGGGTGGCGGGGATGACGACGGCACGCAGCTTCATCGCGGCCAGGGCCGTCTCCCACAGCTCGGTCTGGTTGCCGAGCATGACGAGGATCCGGTCGCCCGCGGCCACGCCCTGTTGCCGCAGCCAGTTCGCCGCCCGGTCGGAACGGGCGGCCATCCGGGCGAAGGACACCTCGGTGCGGCCGCCGTCCTCCTCCACGATGTGCAGGGCGGTGCGGTCGTTGTTCTCGGCGATGACGTCGAACCAGTCGAGCGCCCAGTTGAAGTGGCCCGGCCGGGGCCAGCCGAAGCCCTCGTACGCCGCGGTGTAGTCCTCACGGTGCTCGATCAGGAAGTCCCGGGCCGCCCGGAACGTCTCCGTCGCACTCGTTGCCGGCATGTGCCCTCCTCGTCGCGAACTGGTCCATTACCATCATGTGAACAGTGACCCAGATCTCACCACCCCCGAACAGGGGTAGGACCGACAGGGCGGAGAGGCATCGGCGTGCCGGAGGCGGGTGAGGCGACCGAGCTGCGGGCGGCCCTGCTGGGGCTGCGCAGGACGAGCGGGCTGCCGGTGGTCTTCGGCGGGCTGCTGTCCGACGCCCGCCACGCCCTGATCGCCGAGCTGAGCGGGGCGCAGACCCCCGCCCTGCGCGGGCTCGTCATCTCGGCGGGGAGCGGCCTCGGCGGCAAGGCGATCGCCCTGTCGCGACCGTGCGCGGTCACGGACTATCCCTCGTCGCGTCATATCAGCCACGAATACGACTCGGCGGTCGCCGCGGAGGGCCTGCGCTCGGTCGTCGCGGTGCCCGTCGTCGTACGCCGGGTGGTG
>NZ_MAPV01000311.1 GCF_001700505.1 Streptomyces mutomycini | reverse complement strand
GGGACCCGTTCAACGTGACCGGTCCGCCCGGCTGTTGAGCGACCTGGTCGCCGCCCACGCCGATGACCCGACCCAGGACGGCGAGGCCCTCGTAGCGCTCGGGCGCCCTGTACAGCACTACGTCTCCACGGCGGACCTCACCCGCGTCGATCCGTTCGAGGAGGACGCGATCACCGATGGAGTACGTCGGCTCCATGGCACTGCCGGACACCTTCGCACCCGTATAGCCGGTTCCGAACACCACCACGGGTCCCACCAGCAGCAGTGAGCCGATGGCGCCCGCGGCCCAGGCGGTCCGTCGCAGCCCTTGTCCCGCCCGTTCCATACCTACCCCTCCGCACGTGTGTGCGAGGAGATTAGCGCACGTCACCCACGGCCGCGTCGGCGCGGCGAACGGCCGGTACCTCGCCCCCGAGATACCGGCCGGTTCCGTGCGGCGTGCCCCGTTCAGGCCGCCTTCTTCTTGAGTGACGTGAGGTGGGCGAAGACGACGACGTTGGCCGAGTAGCCGTTCTTCTTGTCGAAGCGTCCGCCGCATGTCAGGAGTCTGAGCTCCGGACGCCCGGTGGTGCCGTACACCTTGTCGTCGGGGAACTTGTCCTTCGTGTAGGTCTTCACCTCGTCGACGGTGAAAACGGCGATCCGCCGGTCCGCCCGGGTGACCTTCACGGTGTCACCGCGGCGCAGGACATTGAGATTGAGGAAGATCGCCGGCCCCGTCGCGGTGTCCCGGTGACCGACCAGGAGGGAGGTCCCCGCCTCCCCGGGGGACGGACCCTTCCCGTACCACCCCACCAGCTTGGGCTTGTTCAGCGGCGGGGCGCCGAGCCGGCCCTTCCTGTCCAGGGCGATGCCCGTGACCGGGGCCTCGATGAAGATCGCGGGGACGGCGACCTTCAGCGGACGGGAGTGCACCAGCGGCGCGTGCGAGGCAGGCACCTTCTCCTGCGGCTTGTGCGGTGCCCGCCGGAACGGCGGCGCCCCGCCGCCCGCGGCGTCGCTGCCGCGGGCGGCGGTGGCCGACGAGGCGTCCTCGGGCGAGTCCGAACTCGCCCA
>NZ_MAPV01000310.1:1575-1752 GCF_001700505.1 Streptomyces mutomycini | reverse complement strand
CGGAGAACCCCTTCTCGGCGATGAGGGTCACCGCCGCCTCGTAGAGCTTCTGCCGGGTGGCCTGGCGGCGCGTGGTGCTACTGCTGTCCATGCCGATGATTCTCACAGGTTCCGGCGCGGTCACAGACTCAGCTCCGGGTGCAGCCGGTCCAGGGTCCACACCTGCTTGCGGCGGGC
>NZ_MAPV01000310.1:0-1502 GCF_001700505.1 Streptomyces mutomycini | reverse complement strand
GACGAGGATCCGGCCCGCCGCGCCGAAGCGGGCGTTGAGCCACTGGACGATGGCCGCGAAGCAGCAGGTCACCAGGGCGAGGAAGCCGATGGTGCCGACGGCGTGCGTCATCTGCAGACCGAGCCGCCAGTGCAGCACCGACATCAGGGCGGCGACCTGGAGCAGACCGATCCCCGCGACCGGCAGCCAGCCCGCGAAGGCGATGCGCCAGGCCGGGGCCCCGGCGGCCAGCGCCCGACGGTTGAGCGGCTGGATCAGCATGTAGGCCACCATCGAACCCACCCACAGCGAGAGCGGGATGAAGTACGGGGCGAAGCCGGTGCCGTAGTTGGGCGCCGCGTGCAGCGAGGAGGAGGCCAGCCGCACCGGGTCGGACATGACACCGGTACGCGCGTCGCGGTCCTTCTCGTCGTAGTCGGGGATCTTGCCGACTCCGTCGTTCAGCCCCTGGGCGAGCGTCGCGGAGCCGTCACCCAGCCGGTACAGGCCGCTCTTCAGGGTCGTGGCGCCCGAGGTGAGCTTCTTGACGCCGGTGTCCAGGTCCCCGGCGCCCTTCCTGGCCGTGCCGAGACCGGTGTGGAGTGCGTCGGCGCCCTTGGCGACCTTCTGCGCACCGGTGTTGAGCGCGTTGATCCTCGCCACGGCGGACTCCAGGTCCGAGTCCAGGTCCGGCGAGCGCTTGGCCAGGGCGTTGGCCTGCTTCTCCAGGTCGGCCAGCCGGGTGCGCAGCTTCGTGAGGTCGCCCTTCTGGTTCGTGACCAGCGCGTTCACGTCGTCGGACACCTTGGCGACGTCCTCCGCGGCAGTCTTGGCCCGCTTGANNTCGAGGACTCGGCCACCAGCCGGGCGGTGTCCCCGATGGCCTTGCCGTTGTCCTTCAGGAAGGGGCGTACGTCTGCCGCGACCGCGTCGACCTTGTCGGCGAGCAACTGGGTACCGCCGGCGACCTGCCGGGACCCCGTCTCCAGGTCGCCCGCGCCCTTGTCCAGCTTCGTGATGCCCGTGGAGAGCGTGCCGCTCCCCGACTTGGCGTCCTTGAGACCGTCCGCGAGATCCTTGGAGCCCTTCTTCGCCTTGGTGAGGCCGCTCTCCAGGTCGTCGGCGCCCTTGGCCGCCTTCGCGGTCGCGTCGTGCAGACCGGAGAAGTTGATGTAGATCTTGTCCAGGAAGCCGCGCGAGGCCTTGGCCGAAGCGGCGCTGCGGACCTCGGCGAAGACCGTCCGCGAGATCTGCCCGACGATGTAGTTGTTGGCGTCGTTCGTACGCACCCGCAGGGCGCCGGTGGCGGGGGACTCCCCGGCACTCGACGCTATCCGCTCGCTGAAGTCCGACGGCATGGTCAGCGAGAGGTAGTACGTACCGTCCTCGACGCCCCGTTCGGCCTCGGCGGAGCCGACCTCGTGCCAGTCGAAGACCTTGCTGTCGAGCAGCCTGCCGGTGATCTCGTCGCCGGCCGCGAGGTGTTGACCCCCGGTGCTCGTGCCCTTGTCGTCGTTGACGAG
>NZ_MAPV01000031.1 GCF_001700505.1 Streptomyces mutomycini | reverse complement strand
CAGGGTCTGCTTCTCCATCTGGCCGTCGGCCCAGTACGCGTCGAGCGTGGCGGCGGCCGTGACGAAGGCCGGGTTGTTGCCGCGGAAGGTGCCGTTGTGCTCGCCCGGCTCCCAGACGTCCAGCTCGCCCTTGAAGAGGCAGAGCGACATCGGCAGGCCGTAGCCGCTGATCGACTTCGACAGCGTGACGATGTCCGGGACGATGCCGGCCTCCTCGAAGGAGAAGAACCCGCCGGTCCGGCCGCAGCCCATCTGGATGTCGTCGACGATCAGGAGCATGTCCTGGCGGTGGCACAGCTCCTGGAGGGCACGGAGCCACTCGGCGCGGGCGACGTTGATGCCGCCCTCACCCTGCACGGTCTCCACGATCACGGCGGCCGGCTTGTTCAGCCCGGAACCCTGGTCCTCCAGGAGCCGCTCGAACCACAGGAAGTCGGGGACCTGGCCGTCGAAGTAGTTGTCGAACGGCATCGGGGTGCCGTGCACCAGCGGGATGCCGGCACCGGCCCGCTTGAACGCGTTGCCGGTCACGGCGAGCGAGCCGAGCGACATGCCGTGGAAGGCGTTGGTGAACGAGACGACGGACTCGCGGCCCTTGACCTTGCGGGCGAGCTTCAGCGCGGACTCGACGGCGTTCGTGCCGGTCGGGCCGGGGAACATCACCTTGTAGGGCAGGTCACGGGGACGCAGGATGACGTTCTCGAACGTCTCCAGGAAGGCCCGCTTGGCCGTCGTGGCCATGTCCAGGCCATGGGTGATGCCGTCGCGCTCGATGTAGTCGATCAGCGCGCGTTTCAGCACCGGGTTGTTGTGGCCGTAGTTGAGCGATCCGGCACCGGCGAAGAAGTCCAGGTACGAGTGGCCGTCCTCGTCCGTGAGCCGGGCGCCCTGCGCGCGGTCGAACACCGCGGGCCAGCCGCGGCAGTAGCTGCGTACCTCGGACTCGAGGCTCTCGAAGACACTCAGGTCGGACGGGGTGTTCGTCATGATGGAACGCTCCTGGTGCGGCGGGTTTCCGAGTACTGGGTTCCGGGCGCCGACGGCGGCGGCTGAGCAAGTGGGCCGATGCGGTAGAGGTGTTCGGAGTCGTGCGCGTCAGGGAAGAGCCGTGCGGGAAACAGCGGCTCCCGTTCCACCGACGCCCCGTGTCGCGCGGCGAACGAGAGGAACAACCGCTGAGACGCCTCGTTCTCGGCACTGATCGTCGTCTCCATGCACTGCAGGACGCTCCGGGACCTCAGGCGGGCGGTCAGGTGATCCAGCATGGCCCCTGCCAGGCCACGACCTCGCCGGTCCCCATCCACTGCGATCTGCCAGATCACGAGCGTGCCGGGCTGCTCGGGGCGGATGTACCCCGTCACGAACGCGACGGCCATGCCGCTTTCGTCGCGGGTGACAGCGGAAGTCGCCGCGAAGTCACGGCACCACAGCAGGTAGCTGTAGGAAGAATTCACATCGAGCACGTGGGAATCGCGCGCGATTCGCCACACCGAGGCACCGTCCTCCACAGTGGGCTCTCCTATGTGCCCTTCCGGCGTCGCCATGGGTCCACACCTCCGTCTCACCGCAGTGCACAGGGCGGGGAATTCCCGCACGAAGCGTATGAAGCTCTTCCGGTCGAGCACGAACAGGATCATCGCGAAATCAAGTTGGTGCCGAAAATCTTCTCTTTCGATTTCACACTCATCACGACAACTCGCACGTCGGAATCGTGTTCTGCTCGGCGAGCACTACCCGGAGTCATGCTAAGCCGATGGCCCGTCCCGGACCACAGGAACCTTCCGCATGAGGCAGGCCGGAACGCAAGCACGGCCACTCTCCCCTACGGAGGGTTGCGGCATTCTTCTTCACCGGGAGGCCGCCAATCGGGTTCTTTATCGGTGCGTGCAGCCGGAATCAGACTGATCCGGGACACTCACTCCACACAGGCATTCCGCGGTTCAACGACTCGAATCCGTGGGTCCATCCGATACGGCAAGTGGTTGTCCCGAGGAGTCCGCTGTCGTCACAGTTTGCGCGTGTCCCGGGGTTCGGCGTAGGGCTCGTCATCCGCGGAACGGCCTTTGTCGATCGAGCGGCCACGTTCCAGTTCGGCGTTGAACTCAAGCCCGAGCAGGATCGCGATATTGGTGAGCCACAGCCAGATGAGCGCGATGATCGGAGTCGCGAAAGTCCCGTAGGTCTTGTTGTAGCTGCTGAAGTTGGCGACGTAGAGAGCGAAGAGTGCGGAGACGATGAGCCAGATGACAACGGCCACGACACCACCCGGGATCACGCGCCGGATCGGACGCCTGACGTTGGGGGCGGCCCAGTAGAGCAGCATGATCATCACGACGACCAGGATCAGCATGACGGGCCATTTGGCGATGTTCCACACCGTCACCGCCGTGTCGCCCAGGCCCAGGATCGACCCCATTTTCTTGGCCAGCGTTCCCGTGAAGACAACGCCGACCGCGGTCAGCGCCAGTAGGATCACCACGGCCGTGGTGATGCCGAGGCGGACCGGGAGCGTCTTCCAGACCGGCCGGCCCTCACCGATGTCATAGACGATGTTGGAGGCCCGCATGAACGCGGCCACATAGCCGGAGGCGGACCACAGCGCCAAGATGACACCCACAATGAGTGCGAGTACGGCCTTGCCCTGGCTGCCTTTCAACTGCTCCAGCGCAGTGGTGAGAATGTCGCGCACGGACCCGGGCGCGATGCTGGACAGATTCTTGATCAGCGAATCGATGGCTGAAGGTCCCAGCAGGCCCAGAATCGATACCAGGGCCAGCAGCGCCGGGAAAACCGCCAAGACCCCGTAATAGGTCAGGGCGGCCGCCCAGTCCGCAAGGTTGTCCTCCTTGAACTCCCGCAGGGTGCGCTTGACGGCGCCGCCGGGGGAACCGCCGTCGGCGCTTCTTTGCCCGGATGGGCCCGAGTCGTCCTTGCTGCGTTCGCTCCCGCTCCGGTGGAGCGGACGATACGTGCCACCACTGCCGTCGTTGAGATGGCTGCCATCTCCGCGGCTCCGGTCAGCATCGTGGTGTTCGCGGTCATCCGGCCCGTCAAAGGGTGGCGTCGTCATGAAAACTCCTTGGATTTCACGCCGTGCACCGGCGACAGCCGGTGCGATCCGCCGGACTGTGCTCGGGATGCAGGCACCCGCTGCCTTGCAGTACGACCTCCGACCGGAGGTCACACGGACATCACACCCGCAGTGCCAGCTGTCGGCCACCGGACCGCACCCATCCGGCCAGGATGGCCCCCTGCGAGTACGGAGGGCCTGCGATGAGGTGCACACCGATGGCGACATCGAGGCGTGGCTGCTCACCGACCACCAGGACCGGCACCGACCTGGCGGCAGGTGCACACAAGGCGCGCGGCGGCGCTACTGACGGGGGGTGCCCCGCCACTTGCCCCGGACACCGGCCAGATGGGCGGCGAGCCTCGGCTTCTCGCTCTCGATCCTTTCCAGAATGGCCTGCGCCGTCTCCCCGCGCCGGGTACCGAGTTCGCGGTAGACGACCCACAGACCGGTGCGGGCCGCTTCGCGGCAGCGGTCCCCCAGATCTGTGCTGCCAAGGACGGCCTCGTCCTCGTCGGACTCGCCCATGACGATCTGCTGGAGCAGTTCCAGAACCAAGTCCCGGGCATCCGCGGACAGCTCGCCGAGCAGGCCCGCCAGGAGGACGGAGACCGTCGGCAGCGCGGCGCTGTGCAACTGCCCCTGCACGACCACGACGTTTTCCAGGTCCCAGTAGGCCGCCAGGGCATCGTCCTCGTCGGCCGCCGCGAGCAGACGGCGCAGCGCCCCGGGCACCGCGCCGGACCGGTTGCCGAGGGTGCGGAATTCCTCCCACCGTATGCGGGCGATCTCGACCTCGGCCAATTGTCTGCCCACCCGGACACCTGCCCTGTTCTGGCGCATCAGTTGGCCACGCCCGCCCTGATCGTACGCGGGGGTGCGCCGGGAGTCGGCCCCGGCACAGTCCCTGGGAAGGGCAGCCCGGCGGCGCCCCACGTCGTGACCGACCGGGGTTCTGTCCCCCGGCTCAGCCCACCAGATCCGGCGCGCGCAGCATCTCGGGCGGGACGCCCCAGGCGTCGACGAGGCCGACCGCGAGGGGCCGGACCTTGCGGCAGAGGTCGTTCACCTCACGGCTGATCGCCTTGGAACGCTGGACGGTCAGCCGGCCGTGCTCCATGAACCAGGCCCGGTCGGCCTCGATCGTCGACAGGGCGAACAGGTCGCACAGCAAGCCGAGCGCGACCCTGTTGCCGCCGTCGGGCAGCGCGCGCACCTTGTCGACGAACGCCTCCAGCACCAGCCGCTCAACGTGTGCGTGGGCGACCGCGATGACGTGGTCCTGCACCTGCGAGAAGACGACGCCGGGATTGCGCTTCTGGTCGACGCCGCGCTTGAGTCTGCGGGCTACACCGGCGAGCATGTGCTCCTCGCGGTAACGGAGCATGGCGAGCTGGTACTCCGAGTCGAGCAGGCCGGCTTCCTGGTCCCACTCGTCGCCTCCGGGCAGCAGGTCTCGTACCCGCTCGAGCAGCTTGTGGGCGGAAGTCTTCTCTATGACCGTCTCCACCGCGAGGTTGGTGACGTAACGGACCATGCCGAGCTGGTCCAGGTCCTCGAACTCGCTCGCGTAATGGGTGAGCAGCCCCTTGGCCACGAGCTGCAGCAGGACGTGGTTGTCGCCCTCGAAGGTGGTGAAGATGTCGCTGTCGGCCTTGAGGGCGGCGAACCGGTTGACGCTGAGATAGCCGGCGCCGCCGCACTCCTGGACGACCCGGGTGGCGTGCCAGGTGCCGAGCGCCTTGGTGCCGGCGGCCCGTGACTCCAGCCGGCGGCGGGCGGGCGCGTCGTCCTTGATGCCGGAGAAGACTTCGTGCAGTTGCGTGCGCACGACGTCCTGCGCGAAGTGCAACGCGTACGTACGGGCGATGAGCGGCAGCAGCCGACGCTGATGCAGACCGTAGTCGAGGAGCAGCTGCTCCTCCGCGTCCGAGGCTGCTTCGAACTGGCGGCGCCGCGCGGCGTACTTCGTGGCGATCACGAGGGCGACCTTGGCGGCGTTGACCCCGGCACCGCCGACGCTGACCCGGCCCTGCACCAGCGTGCCGAGCATGGTGAAGAAGCGTCGGTCGGGGTTCTCGATCGAGCTCTCGTAGACGCCCTCGGTGGTGACGTCGGCGAACCGGTTGAGCAGCGCCTCGCGCGGCACCCGCACGCCGTCGAACCAGATGCGGCCGTTGTCCACGCCGTTGAGGCCCATCTTGCGGCCGTCGTCCTCGATCCGGACACCTGGCGCCACCTCGCCGCCCATCCGGACGGGCACGACGAACGCGTGGACGCCCTCGGACTTTCCGCCCACCTCCAGCTGCGCGAAGACCACCGCCAGCTCGGCGTGCCGGGCCGCGTTGCCGATGTAGTCCTTGCGCGCCCCGTCGCCGTCCGTGGTGATGACGAACTCCTGGCGGGCGGCGTCGTACCTCGCGAGGGTGCCGAGTGCCTGCACATTGGAGCCGTGCCCGGTCTCGGTCATCGCGAAGCACCCCATCAGCTGCCCGGTGATCAGGTCCGGCAGATAGGCCTCGTGGTGGCGTTCGGTGCCCAGATGCAGGATCGCGCCACCGAAGAGCCCGAACTGCACGCCGACCTTCACCAGGACCGACAGGTCGCCGAAGGCCAGCGTCTCGAAAGCGGCGATGGAGGCCCCGATGTCGCCGCCTCCGCCGTACTCGCTCGGGAAACCCATACCGGTCTGGCCTGTCGCAGCCATGTCGACCACGAGCTCACGCACCCGCTCGCGAAACGCGTCGACACCGAGTTCCTCGGCCTCCTCGAGGACGGATGCATACGTCACCAGGTTGGTCCGGACGAGGTCGCGGATCTCCGCATACTCGCCGTCGAGCACCTTGGTCAGCGCCCGGACGTCGACCTCGGGCTGCACGTATCCGCTCGCGTAGGTGGATGTGTTCTCAGTGGCCATGCCAGTTCGCTACCCCGCCCGGGAACGATCAAGCAGCCGAACAGGCTCCCAGAGGATGCTTTGAGGCCATTTGATCGACATCGGTCGTCTCCTGGACCTCGCGGACCCCCGTCGGCAACCGCTTCCACCACGCTGCGCGAGACAGCGCTACGCGAAGCGATGTGCCACAGACAGGCAGCCGGGGGTCTCGAGGGCCCCGGCTGCGCGCCCGGCCTGGATGGTGTGTCAGACCACGGCGAGCCGGTCCACCAGCAGCTCCACCCTCGGCTCGGTGTCCTCCGGCGGCAGCCGTCCCGCTCGGGTCAGGGTGGCCAGCCCATGCAGGGCCGCCCAGAACACCTCGGTGAACAGTCCCGGGTGGACGCCGTCCCCGGCGACCTCCCCGAGGCTTTCCAGCAGGGCGGCGAAGGCGTCCTTCAAAGGCTGTGGGGTGTCGTCGTTCGCGAAGGCCAGACCGCCGTCGAGCTCGAACATGGCGTCGTAGACCGCCGGGTTGCGTGCGGCGAATTCGAGGTAGGTGCGGGCGAGCGCGGCGACCCGGGTGCGAGGCCCGTCGGCGGCAGAGGCCGCGGCCCGCAGCGCAGCGGCCATCTCGGCAGCGCCTTCGAGGGCGACGGCGCCGATGATCTCGCGCTTGCCGCGGAAGTGACTGTAGAGAACGGGCTGGCTGTATTCGATGCGCTCGGCGAGCCGGCGGGTGGTGACCGCGTCCCAACCCTGCTGCTCGGCGAGTTCGCGGGCTGTAGCCACGATGAGGCGCTCGCGCTCCACCCGTTCGCGCTGCTTGCGTTCCTGTACCGACATGGCTCGACCCTAGCACCGCTAGACAAGCGAGCGGCAGCAGGACTAGCGTTGCCTCGTCAGCTAGCAACGCTAGATATCTGAGGGGTCATCATGCTCAACGCACTCGAGGTGTTCACCACAGTGAGCGTCGGTGTGATGGTGGGGGTCGAGTTCTCCGTCTCCTTCGTCATCAACCCGATCCTCAACGCACTCCCCGGCGACAGTGGTCAACTCGGCCGCGCCCACGGGGGCCGGATGCTCGGCAGCGTGATGCCGGTCTGGTACATCACCTCGCTCATACTTGTGGCCGTCTGGGCCATCGCCGGATGGCACGACCACGGCGCCGGGCTCGTCGTCACCGCCGGCGCACTGCTGGTCCTCAGCGTGGTCATGTCGATCCTGCTGCTCGTCCCGATCAACAACCGGGGCAAGACGTGGACCCCTGACAACCGCCCCGCCGACTGGAAGCAGCAGATGAACCGCTGGGACCGCCTCCACTACGTCCGCGTCGCCGTCATCATCGCCGCCTTCGCCCTGCTGGTCGCCGCCCTCGTCTGACCCGCGGGGCGACACCGTACGCAGCGCACAATCCCACTCCCCCGCGCGGCAGCGGGCCAAAGATCTCACCCGAACCTGACCCCTATGCCGCCCTTCGTCTTCCGGTCGGCGGCCTGGTCCCCGTTTCTCCGGGATGACGGCCCCGATGCCGCGCCTGTGCAGGCGGGCGCGGTTGCCCCGGGACGGGTACGTCTTGTCCCCGGCCCCCGCGTCCGGCCTTGCGCTCCCGCCACTGCCCGCCGGTCCTGAACCGCCGGACCACGCCCTCGAACCGCGGGTTGCCGCGGGCACGAGGCGAGGGGATGAGATGTCCTCGGGTTCAGCACGCGCCGCAGCGATCGAGTGCGGCACGAACCCGGCTGAGCCCCTCCGATCTCCAGTGGTCCCGGTCGGGCATCTGGTCGTCCCGGCGCCAGCGCCAGGCCGAGAACATCGCCCAGTTCAGGGCGCGGCACCGGTGAATCAGACCCTGGTCAGCCCCCGCATAGTGCTTTCCCACTTCTTCTGGCGCATGGGCGAGGTCGAACTCGGCCGGCCCACGACAGGCCGTGGCCAGGTCTACGAAAAGCGGCCCTCTCCTAGTGTTCAGGAGGTTGCCCGGATGAGGCTCGCCGTGCAGCAGCTGGTCGCGCGTCTTGTCGGTTCCGATCGCGGCGCACAGTCCACCGAGTGTGTTGCTGAGGAGTTCCCGGTCAGGATCGGGCAGCTCGGGGGACTGCTCGCGGTCGTTCACCTTTCCCAGTGCGGCAGCGACTCGAGCGGTGAAATGCGGTGCGTCCAGAGCGATCTGGCGCAGGGAGGCATGGTGCCGCAGGAGCACGTCTGCGTAGACGGCCGACGTGATCTCCGGTCCCACCGGTTCGTAGTAGGTCCAGAGTGAGATGACGAAGGCGTCACGCAAGTAGGTCCGGGGCTCGACCCGAGGGTCGAGCTCAGCCACGGGAGCGTCGACGCCGGCCAGACGGCGAGCAACGTCTACTTCGAACTCGGACTCAGCCAACTGCCCCGAAGGCGCGACCCGGGCCAGAACCTCGCAAGGCACCAGGCGCAGTGCTACGCGGTCCGAGTTGTGGATGACGATCACGTCGTCGACCTGAAGGCCCAGCCCCGAAGCGGTCGTCCGTCCTGCCTCGACTGCGCGGCGGAGTTCTGATTGCTCCATACCGTTCTCCTTGGTCGGTGAGTACACATACACGTCCGGCGACAGCGACAACGCCCCCGAAGTCCTTTCGCACATCATGGCGTCCGAACCCGGACTCGGTCCGGCACCGGCATCACTCAGCTTCCCTGCTTCACGGCCAACGACCCGGCCTGGCTGCCCGAACAGGGATGACCCCGAAAAGATCTCGCCCGTGCTCGCCTCGTCCGGTACGGTCGCGGAATTGTCCTTACTGCTGGGAGCCCATCAGGTTCACGTGTGGCTTCCCGGGCAGTTCCCAGACTGAGAGCGGGTTTGGTCATGGCGTGTCGTATCAGTGAGCTCGTGCTCGGTTGCCGCGACCCCGAGGTGCTGGCGCGCTTCTGGTGCGAGGTCCTGGACTTCGTCGTGCTCGATCGCGAGGACGACGGCACGCTGGAGATCGGGCCTCGCGAAGGCTTCGGTGGCCCGCAGCCGACGATCATCCTCAGCCGCAGGGACGAACCGGAACAGGGGAAGTCCCGGCTGCACATCGATGTCAACGCCACCGACCGCGATCAGGACGCCGAGCTCGAACGCCTGTTGAAGCTCGGTGCGCGCCCGGCCGACATCGGCCAGACAGGACACGAGCAGTGGCATGTCCTGACCGACCCCGAAGGCAATGAGTTCTGCCTGCTCAAGGCCCGCCTCAACCCGCTCTGACGTTCTTCCCGGAGCTGCTCTCCCCTCAGGACGGACTGAATGCTGGACATCGCAGCGGCGACCGTGCTGGCCCAGGACTTCCTGGACCGACAAGTCAGCCATGAAGGCATGACGTTCGCGTTGGCCGAAGGGGAAAGCGTCCGGGTGGGCGCCGCCTTCTATTTCGACTGTCAGTCAACTGCCTTTCTCAGCAGCGGTGACCTCCGTGACATGGCGGTGGGCACGGGCTACGTGTGCGTGGACGGGGACACCGGCGAGTGCCGCCAGCTGGGTGCAGTCGAGTCTGCCGGGCTCGACTTCTTTTGACCTGACCGCAACAGCCGGCCGGCCGAGCCCGTCGAGGTCCGCCACGCCGAGCCCGTGAGTCTCTGCGGTGCCGGCACGGCAAGAAAGGTGCAGGCGTCCGGTACCCGCCGGAGTCAGCCCGCCTTCGGCGGCTTCTGCGCATCGAAGGCGCAAAGAGTGTTTTTGGCCGCGGCCACGATCACCACCCGCCCCGCAACGGTCACGCGCGGACTTGCGCCCTGCTCACCCGTCGAACCATCGGCCTGCGGGTTCGTCGTCCACAGGGGTTTGCCGTCGTGCGGCGACAGCGCGACCACCCGGCCGGTGGCCGAGCTGAAATACACTGCGCCGGCTCCCGCCTCGGGACCCGAAGCGCCCTCCACGGCCGTTTGCCGCGACCACTTCTTCCGGCCCGTCGTGGCGTCGAGCGCCGTGACGAGGCCGGTCTGCCCGCTCACGTAGACGGTGCCGTCCGCCATGCCGGGCGTCCCCTCGTACGTCCTGGCCAGTCGGGAGTACGTGACCTTCCCCGAGACCGGGTCGACCCGCGCCACCCCGTCGTAGCCGACCGACGCGGTTCCCTCCATGTGCTCCTGAAGGAGTACGAGCCGGCCGTTGGCGACGCCCACCGGCACGGCGGGGCCGTTGACCGCGATGGGCCTGCCCAGTGCCCCCGAGGCACGGTCGACCGTGTACAGGGTGGAGTTGCGCACCTCCGAGCCGTCCACCGCCGCATCCGTCGCGCACATCGCCAGGACCTGTGGGCCCACCGCGACGGGAGCACACTGCGTACCCGCGGGGAACGACGTCGTCCACCTGACCTCACCGCTGTGCGCGTCCCGGGCCTCGAAGCGGGAGTTGGAAGCGTCGACCGTCACGACGGCGGAGCCGATCACAAGCGCGTCCCGGGTCCGCCCCGTGACGGCCGTCGACTGGGCGCCGGACGGCACGGACCACAGCTCCCGGCCGTTGTCCGCGTCCATGGCCACCACCTCGCTCGGAGGGTCCTGCGGGGCGTCCTGGGCGGCGAAGCGGTAACCGAGCACGGTGTCGTCGGTAGCGCCCACGAGGTGCATGCCCTGGACGGGGACGCCCGGGCTCTTCGCCGTCCACACCCGCGAGCCGTCCTGGACCCTGATGCGGGTCGCGACAACACCGCCGCCACCGCAGAACAGCGCGTCGCCGCGCGCGACGCAGCGCAGTTCGTCGGGGATGTCCTCACGGCCCCCCTGCACGGTCCTGCGCCACGGCTCGAAGCCGTCCGGAAGCGCGGCACCCGGCGCCGCCACGCTGTCGCCCTTGCCGCTGCTACTGTTCCCCCCGATGCCGCCCGCCTGCAGCACGGCGGCTCCCCCACCGATCGCTGCCACCGCTACCGCGGCCGCGAGCACCGGCCGCCACCGGCTGCGCAGACGACGGCCGGCGGAAGTGCCGGTGCTCCCTGTATCGGGACCGGCCGGGGCGGTGGCAGGGGCGGTCGGCGCCGGGGTGGCCCGCGCCGCAAAGTGATGCTGGGTGATCATGTCGCGGGTGCGGCCCGCCCCGACCTCGTTCGCGTCGGTACCACCGAGGTCGGCCGGCAGGTCCCGCAGCAGCACGAGGAGTTCGTCCGCCGACGGCCGCCCCTCGGGCTCCTTGTCCAGGCACGACTCGACGACAGCGCGCAGAGCCGCCGGTACGGCACCCAGCGACGGCTCCTCGTGGACCACCTGATACGCCGTCATATAGGGGCTGTCCGCGTCGAAGGGTCCGTGGCCGGTCGCCGAGTACACCAGCAGCGTCCCCAGCGAGAAGACATCGGACCGCGGTCCCACACCACGCGGTGCCTGCAACTGCTCCGGCGACATGAAGGGCGGCGTACCGATGACCCGCCCTGTCATCGTCAGCGTCTGCTGGTCCACGGCGCGTGAAATACCGAAGTCGATGACGCGGGGGCCCTCGGGCGAGAGCACTACGTTCGAGGGCTTCAGGTCACGGTGGACGACCCCCACCCGGTGGATGTCACGCAGCGCCTCCGCCAGCCCGATGGCGAGCCTTCGCAGCTCCACACCGCTCAGCGGGCCCTTCGTGGCGATGTGCTGGGTGAGCGTGTGCCCCTCGATGTAGGCCGTCGCCATCCACGGCTGCTCGGCCTCGGGCGCGGCGTCGACAACGGCGGCGGTGAATGCGCCGCTCACCCGCCTCGCGGCCGCCACCTCCTGCCGGAAACGGATGCGGAACTCGTCGTCCCCCGCGAAGTGCTGGTGGATCAACTTGATCGCGACGGGTCGCCCCGAGCTCGTGCGGGCCAGGAAGACCGTACCCATGCCACCCGAACCGATCCGCGCCTCAAGCGGATAGCCGCCGATCTCGGCTGGATCGCCCTCGCGCAGCGACACTCTTCCCGACCTCCCGTTCCCCGTGCACCTCTGCCGCCACGGGCCCGCGTACCTGTCCTGCACACAAACTAGCCGCAGGGCGGTACGGCAGAGTAAAGCGGGTGACGAACACGGGCCCGGGGCTACTGCTGTGCACGGTGTGACGAGGCCGCGCCGAGAGCGCGGCAGGGCCTCGTCGTGTCGTGGACCACCGCAGGTGCGGCCCGTCGCCACGCGCGGAATCTCGTCGGACCGACCCTCTACAGCCCCGCGCAGCGGGCGTTACGTAGCGTAGCCACAGCTGACTGATGGTGTTGAGGCGCACTCGTCCTTGACACCGGGTGCCGAATGCTCCCGCCGCCGCCCGGAGGGGTAGGGCCACGGGGCGGCCGTGAGCGCATACTGGCCTTATGGACTCGTCCACGCGTGCCGCATCCGGCCTGCGGGAGCGGCTGGGCAGTGCGATCTTCACCCGGGTCGCCGGTCCCGCAGGGTTGGAGAACCGCGCCCGTATCCACGGAAGACCTGGCCCACGGTGGTTCGGTCCCGACCGGCCGATTCGGACTGTCCACGGCGATGCGTCCATGTTCATCGGTGGACTTCGGGCGCTCCTCCTCCAGTCCTTGCACCCGTTGGCAATGGCTGCCGTGGCGGCTCATTCCGGTTACCGCGGTGATCCCTGGGGACGCCTCCAACGCACCAGTACGTTCCTCGCCGTAACCACCTACGGAGCAGCGGACGACGCACAGCAGGCGGTCGACCAAGTGCGTGCCGTACATGGCCGGGTGCGCGGAACGACTTCGTCCGGAGAGTCCTACGACGCCGCTGATCCGCACCTCCTCGGCTGGGTGCACGTGGCTGAGGTCGAGAGTTTCCTGCTCGCCCACCAGCGATACGGAGAGGCACCGCTCGACCCGGCCGGATACGACGGCTACATCGCCGACACGGCACGAGTGGCGGAAGCGCTGGGCGTCACCGATCCTCCACGCAATCGGAAACAACTGGCCGCCAGCCTCGGGACCTACCGGGGTGAGCTGCGCCCCACGGAGGAGGCACGCGAGGCCGCACGCTTCATTCTGCTCCACCCGCCCCTGCCCTGGGCTGCCCGTGCCCCTTACGCGTTGCTCGCCGCGAACTGCGTAGCCTCTCTCCCCCGGTGGGCCCGTACGTCACTGGAGCTCCCTCAGCTGTCCGGCATCGCGGAAGCCTGCATGGCCCCGACAGGACGGGCACTCACCGCCGCGATCCGCTGGGCCATGACTCCACCACCGCCCACCGTGGTGAACGCCCAAGTCCCGCGCGACTCGGGCACCTTCGGTGTCGAGGACGGCTGACGCCCTCCAAGCCTGCGGACCCGTGAGTGGTGCTCGTGCAACTGCTGCAGAACCACCCCTGTCGCCGGGTCAGCCGGTTCAGCTGAGGTCTGTGCTGGGTCGGCGACGCCAGTCCCATTCGGGGTGACGGTTTATCAGCGTGAGGAACTCGCCGGCCCGGAGGATCTCGTAGTGGTTGGTGTCGAGCAGTCCGTCGACACCGGGCAGGACGTCGCGGAGAAGGGCCCGCGCCGCGTCCATGGACTGGCACGACACGTAGACCGCGTACGGTTCACCGATCCGGCTCGTCACCTGCTCGAGCTCTTCGGGTTCGTAGTCCGCCAGGATTCCACCCGAGAGGTCGATGCAGTACGAGTACCCGTGCCGGTGCAGCCTTTCGTCGCCCGTGAAGAGGTCCGGAGTGAGCCCGAAGGAACGGATCTGCCTCTCAAGACACGGGCGCCGGTCCGCGGCGACGAGAATGATCACAGATGGCCAGGACACGCAACACCTCCTCGGCAAGCTTAGTGGTCGGCTCCTGATGTTCTTCGGGGGTTGGCGTAGGGACAGGCTTGCGCGAAGTGCCGTTTGCCGATGCGCAGTTGGACGTGGTCCACGGCACCGTGTCCGCAGACGGGCCGCATGCGGTCGGCGGTGCTGGCGCCCTGGGAACGTCAGCGGTCGGCGACGTTGTCGCCCTGTCGGCCGTCCGAGCCGCGGCTCCACTCGGTGGGTGGGGGGCAGCCCCGGGCCGATGCGTCCCGTGGAGGGTGAGACCGTAGGTTGATATCCGTAGCTGCTCGGGGGCGCTCAGACCTGCCTCCGGTGACGCGGAAGAAAAGTCGAAGAAAGTTTGTCGCCGGATGTCGAGGGCCCGGTGCCCGCTCCGACTGAGGGGTGACAGCGCGCCGACGGGGCACGCAGAACCGGGAGGACACCGGAGATGAAGTACATCGCGATGATCTACGGCAACCAGGAGAAGTGGGACTCATTCCCGGCCGAGGCGTGGCCCGAGGCCATCGCCAAGCAGGAGGCGTTCAACAAGAAGTACCGCGAGAGTGGGGAGCTCCTGGGGGCCTACGGCCTGGCGGACGCGGTCAACGCCAAGCTGGTGCGCCGCGAGGACGGGGCTCCGGCGGTCACAGACGGGCCGTATCTGGAGACCAAGGAGTACATCGCCAGCTTCTACCTGTTCGACTGCGAAAGCCAGGAGCGTGCACAGCAGATCGCGGCGGACATGCCGTTCGCCTCCGAGAGCCCGGTCGAGCTGTGGCCGGTCCTGCACGAGTCTGCGGACGTGTGAGCGTGCAACGTTGCGTCGAGGACCTGCTGCGCGAGCTGGCGCCGCAGGTCCTCGGCGCGCTGGTCCGCCGCCACGGCGCCTTCGACGCGTGCGAGGACGCCGTGCAGGAGGCACTGCTCGCGGCCGCCCTCCAGTGGCCCGCAGAGGGAACGCCGGACAATCCCCGGGGATGGCTGGTCACCGTCGCCTCCCGCAAGCTGGTGGACCACGTGCGCAGTGAGCAGGCCCGCCGGCGCCGTGAGGACCGGATCGCCCTGGCGACCCCGCAGGCAGAGCTGCTGAGCCACGCCGCCGACGCCGAACCGGCCGCAGACCGGGATGACTCCCTCGCGCTGCTCTTCCTGTGCTGCCACCCGGCGCTGTCCCCGTCGAGCCGCATCGCGCTGACCCTGCGCGCGGTCGGCGGCCTGACCACCACTCAGATCGCTGCGGCGTTCCTGGTTCCCGAGCCGACCATGGCCCAGCGCATCAGCCGGGCCAAACAGACCATCAAATCCTCCGCAGCGCCACTGAGCATGCCGGACGCGGCGGACCGCGCCGAACGCCTGCAGGCAGTGCTGCACGTGCTGTATCTGATCTTCAACGAGGGCTACGCCACGACGGACCGCAGCGACCTGACCGCGCCGGCACTGTCCACCGAGTCGATCCGTCTCACCCGCTGGCTGCATCGTCTGCTGCCCGACGACCGCGAAACGGCCGGGCTGCTCGCGCTGATGCTGCTCACCGACGCGCGTCGGCCGGCCCGCACCGGGCCCGGCGGAGACCTGGTGCCGCTGGCCGAGCAGGATCGCGGCCGGTGGGACCGACAGCTCATCGCCGAGGGTATCGCCCTGCTCACCGAGACCCTGCCCCAAGGACAGGTCGGCCCATACCAGCTGCAGGCGGCTATCGCCGCCGTCCATGACGAGGCCGAGCACGTGGAGGCCACGGACTGGCCGCAGATCCTCGCGCTGTACGGACTCCTGGAGCAGGCCGCGCCGAATCCGATCGTCACCCTCAACCGCGCGGTAGCCGTCGCCATGGTGCACGGGGCGGCCGCCGGACTGGAACTGCTCGCCGCCCTGGAACGTGACAAGAAGATGGCAGGCCACCACCGTCTGCTTGCCACCCGCGCTCATCTCCTGGAGTTGCTCGGCGACCACACCGCGGCCGCGGAGGGCTACCGCGACGCCGCCCGACGCGCCGTCGGAGCAACGGAGCGACGCCACCTCACCGCCCGCGCCATGCGCCTCACCTCAGTGCAGAACTGATCACGCCCGTGTATCGGCCGACCCTTCCCGTGCTCGTGACCCGCGCCGTGCCTGTCGCCCTGACGGCCTGCGAGCGCCACCGGCCTGAGTTGAGCGGCAGCGGCGTCCGGCCTGCCCATCGGACGCCGCTACCGCGGCCCGGGTGAGGCTGCGTACTCACGGAGTGCCTGGCGGGCAACGTCCGTCCGGAAGTCAGCTGATGTCCCCACCGTGCCGAGGCTTCGGAGCGCCGGGTGGTACGAAGCACGCGGTGACGGTCTTGCCCGACGCCTGCGGATGTGTGGCCCAGCCGTCGGCGAGCGCGTCGACGATGGCCAGGCCGCGCCCCCCGGTCGTCGTGAGGTCTTCGGGCCGCTTGGCCGGGGGCACGGGGTCGGAGTCGTGGACACTCACGTGCAGGCAGTGGCTGTCCCAGGTGAGAACCAGTTGGGCGTCGCTGTGCGCGTGCACGTGCGCGTTGGTGATCAGCTCGGAGACACTGAGCAGTATCGCGTCAACCATTTCGGGGGCGTCCTCGGTCCACTCCAGGGACGCCAGGTGCTCCCGCGTCCACCGACGGCCCGCCCGCACCCCTTGTGCCACCGGAAACGATTGCGCCCATCCCATCGCACGCAGCGACGTGTCCTTCGCCATCGGCCCTCCCTCACTCCGCTGTACTCACCTCCTACCCCCGGCTTCGAGGCACACCCCCGGCACCCACGTCGGCCGGTGTCCCGCAGCAATCAGCACTCAGCCAGTGGGCGGGTGGTCCGGGAAGGGGACGGCATACCCCGGGTCGCGGTTCGCGGTGATGCGGGCGTGGCGAAGGAGCTCCCGGATGATGCCCGCGTTTCCCATGGCCCAGCCGGTTGCGGGGGCAAGATCACTGGGCGTCTCGCGGTGTTCGAAGTTCGACCAACGGACGCCGTCGCCGTCGGTCGTCGCGCGGGCCGCGAGGTCGGCGACGAGGACGTCGGCGAAGTCTCTCCCGTCGCCGTGTTCAACTTGGCGGTCGCAGGCGAGGGCGAGGACGCCGGCGGTGCCGCAGCAGCGGCCGTTGTTGTCCCAGAAGCCGGGGCGGATCCGTCGTGGGACGCCGGAATTGACGACAGTGCGCCAACAGCGTTCGACGAGGGCGGGCCAGGCCGGGTCGTCGGCCAGGACGTGGCTCAGCAGGCGGAACACCTGGGCGTCGCCGGCGGTGCCGTGGCACCAGCCGTAGTTGTGGCGTTCGATCTTCTCGTGTTGCTGCTGCGGGTCGGAGTGCGGTACGAGGAAGCCGTCCGGGCGTGCCTCGTTGCGGGAGACGACATCGGCGGCTCCTGCCGAGGCTAGGTCCACGAGGTCGGGACGGTCGGCGGCCCGGCCCACTGCGGCGAGCGCGTGGACGATGCCGAGGGTGCCGTGCGCCATGTGGTGCAAGCGCGGGACGGCACCGGCCCGGATCTCCCAGTGAACGCCGGCGGCGGTGGGTTCGGCAGTGCGCGCGTAGCGGTCGACGGCCCGTTGGGCCAGATCGAGATCGCCGCACTCCAACGCGGCGAGAGCGATGCCGGCGTTGCCGGCGAGGAGTTCGTAGTAGTCGTTCCACCCTGCGCCGTCGAAACGGGACCGCAGGACGTCCAGAGCATGGTCTGCCGACGCCCCCGCCGCGGTGTCGCCAAGCACGCGGTGCACCCCCCGCAGCGCGACGGCCATCCCGGCCACCCCCGTGTACAGACCGCTGTCCTCCCAGTTGTCGACCGCTTCAGCGACGCTGCGTGCACCACGCAAGGCCGCGTCCGCGTAGCGGTCATCGCCGAAGTACCGCCATGCGTCGAGGAGGGCCGGCAGCACTCCCGAAGTCCCCCTGTACACATCTGGTGTGGTGTGCTCGACGGCGGGGGTTTCTGACCAGGCCAAACCGTTGTCGGTGCCTCGGGCAGCCTTCAGCAGCCACTGAAGAGCTCCGACGGCAAGCGACTCCGCGTCATGCGGCGCACTACTGATCATCGTCCTGGCGTTCCACCATCGTCTGGCCGCCCGAGACCCGGATCGAGCGATTTTCCGGTTCAGAAACAAGCACTGCGGTCCTCCCCATGGTGTGCTGATCACGAGCTGCTCGTGATCAGGACCCGATCATCCTGGCATGCCCCCGCCATCACCGTCCTACTCACGACAGCCTCGTCGGGCGATGCCCGTTGGCCCCTTCACACCACCGGCCCGGGGACCGGGCCGGACACATGCAGCTGGGCCGGAGCTGCGAAAGCGACCGACTCGCCCTGTCCGGAGGGAAACAGCCCCGGCCAATACCAGGGGCTGATTCTTGTCGCAGTGGGGACGCTGGTCGGCACATGGCTGGGGCGCCGGAGATCGCACCGTTCGACGATGCTGCTCGGCGCCGCGTCCGGGGTGCTGCCGGCGGTGGCCGGCGCCGGCAGACCCTGCGCGAGCTGACCTACGACGGCTACGCGCCGTGAGGCCAAGGGCAGCAAGGGCGGACGGCGCCCCGCCGTCCCGGCCGCGAAGACCGGCACCGCCCGCACCGCGTACCTGGAGAGCGACTCCTACGCGCGCCGGTGCAACTCATGGAGTCGCTCCGGACCGACTGTGACAGAGAGTGTCCGATGGCCGGTTGAGTGAGCTCTTCGTCCGGGCGGATGCGTGCAGGAACGCGGTGTCGCGGGTGGCCATCGCCTCCAGCAGGCCAGTGCCGCGCTGCTGGAGCAGGCGCACGGTGAGCGCGGGTATCACGCCCAGGACGACAGCCGCCAGGAGGACGGCGAAGAGGACGCTCCCCCACCACGGACCGCCGATGACGCCGGGCAGGATCGCGGCCAGCAGGGCCACTGGGAAGATCGTCATCTGTCCGCCCGTTGGATCGCCCGCCTGCTGCCCCGGGTGGATGCGATCGCGGGCGTCGGTGCCGACGGCCGGCATCACGAGCGCGAGCAGCGGTGCCCCGGCGCAGCCCGCCGCAGCCGCGGTGATGGCACCGCCGACGGCGGCACCTCCCAAGGGGGAACCGGTCGCGGCCCACAGCACGGCCGCAAGCGCGATGGACGGCAGGCCGAACATCAGCGCCCACGCCACCATCCGCCCGCGCACGTCGGCCTTGATTGCGCCCGGTGTGGTGAGGAGCTGCCACAGGGCCGTGCCGTCCAAGGCGTAGGTGTTGATCGCGATCATCGCGCCGAACACGGCTGCTGCGGGGCCCGCCAGGGGCAGCGCCCAGCTCCAGTCGGTGGAGGCGATGATGAGCGCCATCAGGAGCGGTGTCAGCCAGGCGCTGCGCAGCTCAACGCCGCGGGCCGGGTCACGCAGCCAGGTGACCAGCTCTCGCGAGACGACCGCGGCCACCTGCGGCGTCGTGAACGGCAAGGACAACCCACGTCCCGGTACGGCGGGCCGCCGCGAACTCGCCCGGCGAGGCGGCCGGCGCAGGGCGCGAACCGTCAGCGCGATCCAGCACAGCTGCAACAGGGCGCCCAAGGTCAGCAGTGCCGCCAGTGGCAGCAGGACCGGTCCCGCCCCGGCGCCGTCGCGGGCGGCGAGTGCCGCGCCGTACCCCCAACCGGTGGGCGATGCGGCGAGCACGTCGGTCATCGGCTCGGGCAGTCGCCCGGCCGTGGGGGTGACCAGGGCTATGTCCCCCTCGCCGGGACGAGGCAGCAACCAGGCCGCGACTGGTACCCATCCGGCGAAGGACAGCGCGAGCATGATCGCGGTCTGTACGGCGGCCAGCGTCATCCCGGCCCGGGTCTGCAGCAGCCAGGCCACCAGTGCCGCCACCGTCTTGCCCGCCCAGACGAGCAGATACAGCTGGGCCGCCACCGCGGCCATGGCGGCCGCCACCGCCGTCGTGCCACCCGGCGCGGCGAGCACCACCAGCGACGACAGGCACGCCAGCGTGATCAGCGGGCCGATGGCCAGCAGTTCGGTCCACGACAGCGCCCGCGCCAGCCGCCACGACCGCAGCGGACAACCGCGCAACCACTCGCGGGAAATGACTGACGGATCATGGCGAGGCTGGGCCAGCGGCCCGAACAGCCACATGCCACCCCACACCGTGAGCGCCACGGCGATCCAGTCCTCGTGGATCACGCCATGGGCCGTCAGGGACGCGCCCGAGATCACCAGGGCGGCCAGGATCAGTCCGGTGACCAGGCAGAAGACGCGCTCGTTGTGCGGGCCGTTGCGGAACAGACCCAGCTTGAGCGCGAACAAGGCGCGGGTCACGCCAGCCACTCCAGCGGCCGCACGGGTTCGGCGCCCACCAGCTCGACGAACCGCTCGTTCAGCGTCGAGCCCGCGGCCACCTGCTCCACCGGCCCCTCGACCAGCACCCGGCCATCGACCACCACTGCCACCCGGCGGCAATTGCGCTCGACGAAGTCCATCATGTGGCTCGACAGGACCACCGTGCCGCCGGCGTCGACGTACTGTCTGAGCACCTGCTCGATGGAGTGGGCCGAGACCGGGTCGATCGCCTCGAACGGCTCGTCCAGTACGAGGACCCGGGGCCGGTGCAGCAGCGCCAGCGCAAGATTGATCTTCTTGCGCATGCCTGTGGAGTACTCCACGATCAGCGTGTGGGGAACCGCGTCGAGTCCGAGGATCTCCAGCAGGTCGCCCGCCCGCGCCCGCCAGCCGCCTTCCAGACCGCGTAGCCCCGCGCTGTAGCGCAGGACCTCGCCGGCGGTCAGCCGTTCGGGCAAGGACAGCCCGTCCATCATGACGCCGAGCTGCGCGAGCGCGGCCTCCCGCGCGGTGCGCAGATCATGACCGGCGACCCTGACCGTGCCCGCAGTCGGACGGCGCAGCCCGCACATGGCCGTCAGGACGGTGGTCTTGCCAGCGCCGTTGGGGCCCACGACGCCGTAGAACATTCCCGGCGGAATGCTCAGGCTGAGCCGGTCGACGGCGAGCACGGCGCCGAAGCGCTGAGTCAGGTCCGCCACCTCGATGGCGGGAACACAGGGATTCTGCAACAGACTTCCTCACTCGGCCGTGTGTGTGAGGATCGCGTCGGCCAGCTCCTGGTGGGTCTCCAGCGGCAGCGTGTGCCCCATGCCCGCCACGGTCATCAGCCGCGCCCCCGGGATCTGCTCGGCGATGATCGCGCCGTGCCCCGGTTTGACCGGCTCGTGGCTGCCTTCGATGACCAGCGTGGGCGCCTGCACCCGGTGCAGCGCGTCCACCGGCTCAAAGTCGGGGCCGGCCCCTGCGGCCAGCCGGTGGTTGGCCGTCGCGGACAGGTCGCGAGCCCGGCCGTAGACGCGTTCCTGCAGTCGGCGCGCCGCGTCCTCGTCGAAAGGCAGCCCGGTGCCGTGCAGCACGCGCTGCTCGGCGATCATGCTGTCGATCAGCGCGCGGCGGTCCTGGGCGGGCGGGGCGGCCATCAGCGCGCGGAAGAATTCCACGAACTCCGGCTTCGGCTCCGGCAGGCTGCCCTCGGGCTGGGACTGGCCCATCAGGGCCCGCAGGAGCACCTGGCCCTCGCCGCCACCGAGCGGCGAGGAGGCGATGACGGTCAGCGACCGTACCCGCTCCGGCACCTCCACGGCGATGAGCTGGCCGAGCAGCCCACCCGCCGAGTGACCAATCAGGTGGGCGCTGTCCAGGCCGTGGGCCGCAAGCACGCGGTAGACGTCGTTCTTGATGTCGTCCCAGGTGTACGGATCGGTCGCGAAGTCGACGGTGCCCGACATGCCGGTGTCACGGTGGTCGTACCGGATCACCCGGCGGCCTCCGGCGGTCAGGCGGCCGACGAACTCGTCCGGCCACAGGATGCCCTGCGACATCGAACCCATGATCAACAGGATCGGCGCGTCCGTCTCGGCACCGAATTCCTCACTCCAGAGGGTGACTTTTTGCATGCCTCAAAGCATGTCGTCCGCGACTACGGGCGCCTTCCGTAGAACTACCAGCCGCGCCAGACCCGTACGGGAGCCGATGCCCAGCTTCGGATAGATCTTGTACAGGTGGTACTCGACCGTACGCGGGCTCAGGAAGAGCTGGGCGGCGATCTCCTTGCTCGACAACCCATCGGCGACCAAGCCGGCGATGCGCAGTTCCTGCGGGGTCAGCGCGTCGAGCACACTGGGGGGCGGGGCGCCGGCGTTCTCGCCCGCCGCCCGCAACTCCTCCTGCGCGCGCCGCGCCCACGGCCTGGCACCGGCCTGCTCGAAAATCTCCCACGCCATCCGCAGATGCGCTCGCGCCTGACCTGGCCGCTGTGCGCGGCGCAGACGCTCACCCAGCAACAGGGCCGTCCTGGCCGCCTCGAACGGGTTGGTGTGCAGCCGCAGCGCCTCACCGAAAGCCTCCTCAGCCGATTCGGCCAGGCCTCGGCAGCGTGCCAGCAGCGCGCGCGACTCGGACGTCGCGGCGTGCTCGGTCGATCGCTCGTAGGCCGAAAGCGCCACTCGGGCACCGGCCTCATCGCCCGCACCTACAGCGGCCTCCACCCGGTCCGGCATGGTCCGCCAGACCACGGTCGGATGCCCCGCGCCCGGCCCGGCCGCCTCGATCGCCCTGAAGCGGTCGTGCGCCGTGGCGTAGCGGCCCAGGCACAGGTCAAGCATCGCCAACGCGTACGCGGCCACCCCCGCATGCAGTCCCACGCGGTGCGGCAGCGCGATGGCCAGCGCCTCGCGGGCCTGCTGTTCGCAGGGCTCCTCCTCGCCCCGCAGAGCCGCCAGCACCGCCAGATTGGCCAGGTGCGCGGCAACCGTGTTCCCGTACCCGGCCTCCCGTGCGAGCGCCAGGCCCTCCTCGGAGACGGCCTGGCTGCGCGCGAGCCGCCCGGCGAGGCGATCGGCGGTCGCTACGAACTCCAGCACGACGGGCAACTGCCCGGTCATCCCCGACACCCTGGCCACTCGTCCGGCCCGCTCGGCCATCTCAGTCGCCACATCCGCCTCGCCCAGAGCGCTGGCCGCGGCCGCCGCCCACAGGTAGCCCGCCGCATCTTCCAGCTCGGCGGCCCTCGCCAGTGCCCGTCGCAGCAGGCCCGGCCCGGCAGCGTCACCGTTCAGAGTCAGCCCGATTCCGGCCACCGTGTCCCTCAGGAATCCCTCGGGGTGCGCCGCCGCCCGTCGGCCGAGCTCGACGACGGCCTCCGTGTCACCGACGAACGAGGCCGCCTCCACAGCGTCGGCCAGCATGTCCAGGCTGTCTCCCGCCACCAGGATCCGCACGGCCTCGGCGGCATTGCCCGAGTTCAACTCGAACCGGCCCCGGAGCTGGGCGATCTCCATCGCGAGCGAGCTGTCCCTGCCGACCCCTTCGCGTGCCTCGGCCAACAGCGATTCGGCCTGTCCCGGCCGGCCGGCGAGCCAGGCCGCCACGGCGGCGTCCTTCAGCCGGACCGCGCGGGCGCGCGGCTCGGGAGTCAGCTCGGCTGCCCTGGCCAGGGCGGTAGCGGCAGCGCCGTACCCGCCGCGGTCGCGAGCCCGCTCGGCGACCTCCACCAGCGCGACGGCGACCGGCTCGGCCTGGCCCAGGGCGGCTTTGGCCAGGTGCCAGGCCCTACGATCGCCGGCGGTCAGCTCCGCCAGGACGGCGTGCACGCGGCGGACCTCGGCGGCAGCGGCCGCCTCGTGGATCGCGGATCGCATGAGCGGGTGACGGAAACGCATGCCAGTACCCGACACCTCGGCCAGCCCGCTCTCCTCCAGCTCGGCGAAGGCCGCTGCCCCCGCCCCCACCGCCAGCCGCTCGGCGGCAAGCAGGACCACCTCGACATCGGTCTCGACAGCGGCGAGCAGGGCGACCAGCCGGGCGTGGGCCGACAACCCGGTCACCCGGTCGCCGAAAAGCCGGGCACCACCGGGCAGCGGGTCGGGCAGCGGTTCGCAGCCGGATAGTTGCGCGGGCGTCAGCCGGGCGGCAATCTCATTCAGGGCCAGGGGGTTCGCCCCGGTCAGCGTGATGAGTTCCCGTCTCACCGGGGCGGCCAGCAGCCCGTGCCGGGACTCCAACAACGCGGCCGCGGCATCCTCGGGCAGGCCGCGCACGCCCACCGTCGACGACACGCCCTTGACAGGAGCGTCGCCGCGGACGGCGAACAACATCGCGATCCGTTCGGTACCCAGACGCCTGGCGGCGAACAGCAGCGCATCGGCCGAAGCCCGGTCGACCCATTGGAAATCGTCGACCACGCAGATCAGGCCCTCCGGGCCGGCGGCCTCGACCAGCAACGACAGCACGCCGGCGCCCAGTAGGAAGCGGTCGCCTGCGCCGCCGACGGCCTGCCCCAGGGCCGCTCGCACGGCATCGCGCTGCGGCCCGGGCAGCGCGACGAGCGACCCGGCCACCGGCCACAGCAGTTGGTGCAGCGCCGCGAACGCCAGGTCGGACTCGGACTCGAAGCCGCCGGTCCGCAGCACCTTCATCGCCTCGCCCCGCGCGGCTACTGCGTCGAGCAGGGCGGTCTTGCCCGCACCGGCCTCACCCCGGAGCACCACCGCCCCGCCGCAGCCATGGTGGGCCTGTGCGATCACCTCGTCGAGCGCGCTGATTTCCGCAGATCTTCCGTAAAGCACAGGAGCCCACTGTAAGGGAGGCGGCCGGAGTACGGCACTCACCGGGACAGGGCTGCCAGGAGAACCGCACTCTGCTCGGACAGACCGCCTTCCAGCGGGGCGGAGGGCCCTGGCCGAGCGTCTGATGCGGGTGTGAGCACTGGCGGTTCGGAAAGCGTCGCCGAGAATGATCGCGGTCCGGCTCACCAGACGGGCTTGCCGCTGGAACAGCCGTGAACGCGATCGCATCAGTCACAAGGCGGTGATCGCGCCGGCGACCACCCCGCATCGGCGTCCGATCAGGCAGCAACAGCTCGATCCTCGCCCACTGGGCATCAGCCAACGACGCACCCAGACCAACGATCAGATGATTGGAAGAAACGCCAAGGCCGCTTCTTCTGATCGTCTCGCTACACATCCGCGAACCAGGAGCGGCCCTGGGCCCAATGGGTCACCCACCCCGCGAAACCGGGCGAGCCCGGCATCAGGGAGGTGCCCGGTCGGGTGCCGAAGGGAATCGCACCGTTCTCGTCGATCAGCCAGATGTGACCGCGCTGCGGGCCGGTGACGATCAGGTGCCAGTACATGCCGCAGCCGTCGGTGCCCAGCAACAGTGAGCCGTGGCCGAACACAGAGTCCATCCGGGTCTCGAACTCTTGCCCCGGCAGTGCCTCTTCGGCCTCCTCTTCTTCCTCCCACAGCCATGCCGCTGTGAGCGGAAAAGGCTCGGCAAGCAGGCGCTCGGGGCGGTCCGAGCCCCAGTCCGAGGGCGTTATCGCGAGGGGCAGCAGACCGTAGTAGGGCGGTCCGGCGCGCAGCCCGTCGCAGATCTCCGCCACGAACGTGCGGTACGGCTCCGGGAGCACGACGCCGTGCTCGGCTTCGAAGGACCGCACCGCCTCCCAACCGGCCGGCGGCACCGCATCGGGACGGGACGCGAAGATCTCGCGGAGGGCGGCCAACTCGGCTGGGTCACAGAATTCCGTGTTCATGCCGGTCATCATGCAAGATCCGAAAAAGACGGCCCAGTGCCGCACCGGCTGGTCGAGGGCATGACGGTGGCTCTGCCCGCCCCGGTTCCCGTGGTGACGGCGTGACCGTGCACTCCCAGGGGCTGGGTCGCTTTGGGGGCACTCGTGCCGGAGTGGACGCACCGGCTGCTGCTCGCCGTCGTCGCGGGCGGGCTGTTGCGGAACGCGGGCACCGCCCCGACCCCGGCCCGGCGTCGGCACCTGGCCGGGGCGCTGCCGACAGCGCCCGTGCTCCTCGCGGCCGACTCGCTCGGCTGCCGTCACCGTTGCGGCTTGTTGGTCCTGCGCTAACCCCGCCTGCCGTTCCGGCCGCGCGCCGTTGACTTGCGGGTCCGTGACCCGATGCGATGCTGGAATGGTCACCCCACTCGGGGGCTGCGCGGCACGCCCCTCAGCCGCTGCCGCGCCCTTGCGCCCGCGCCTCGGCCGAAGCCGAGTGGCGCGGCCGCAGCCACTCTCTTCACCGGAAGGGCAGAACCATGGCCCAAGCTGCTCGAGTGCGTCGCGATACGACGAGGATGACAGATTCCTGGGACCCCCAGCTTCTCTGGTACGCGCGAGCGGTACGGCGGATGCGGGACAGGCCGGAACCGGAGCCGAACAGCTGGCTCTGGCAGGCCAACATCCACGGCGAGAAAGCGGAAAACCCCGGCCCCAACCCGGAATGGAACAACTGTCCGCACGGTGGCTGGTTCTTCCTGCCCTGGCACCGCGCCTACATCCTCTGCTTCGAGGAGATCGTGCGCGATGTCATCCAGAACGAGCTGGACGGACCCGACGACTGGGCACTGCCGTACTGGAACTACACTCGGGTGACGAACGGCGACCCGGACAGCCCGGAATCCCTGGAATGCCGTCGCCTGCCGAGCGCCTTCCGCAGCCCGGGCTGGCCCGACGACGACGGCGACAACCCGCTGTTCCTCGCGGAACCCGATCGCAGCCCGGGTGCCGCCCTGGGAGCACCCATCGGGTGGACCGAGACCAACCCGTACAGGGCCATGCAGGCCCCGCGCTTCACGGGCGTGACGCAGTTCGGCAGCGAGTACACCGACAGCGAGCTCCTGCACGGCAACGGGCAGTCCGGACTGCTGGAAGGGCAGCCGCACAACCTCATCCACGGTTACGTGGGAGGAGTGATGTCGCAGTTCTTCTCACCCCGTGACCCCATCTTCTGGCTGCACCACGCCAACATCGACCGTCTCTGGGCCGCTTGGATCGCGAGCAACTCCGAGCACACGAACCCGACGGACGCGGACTGGCTC
Organism: Streptomyces mutomycini; assembly: GCF_001700505.1. Taxonomy (GTDB): domain Bacteria; phylum Actinomycetota; class Actinomycetes; order Streptomycetales; family Streptomycetaceae; genus Streptomyces; species Streptomyces mutomycini. The sequence continues at coordinate 86,956 of NZ_MAPV01000031.1, read as the reverse complement.
GGCTTCACCCACACCTTCCGCAACCCGCAGGGCGACAAGGTCGGGCTCAAGTCCGAAGACCTTCAGTCCGAGAATGTGCTCGGGTACGTCTACGAGTCGCTGACGGACGGAGTCGGGCTGAAGCCGCCCGAGCGGTTGGTCGCCATACTGGCGGCCGGCGTCGAGCCCCCGCCGCAGCAGGTGGCGGCCACCTCGGGCCCGACCGACCTGGGCCCGGACGCGCTCACTGTCCCACTGACCCCCGAGCCCGGTGCCCGCGCCGGGGCCCTGCCGGAGGCCGCCTCACCGCAGACGCCGAACCGCGCCATCCTCACGATGGACGACGTACGCGCCGACGCACCACCCCAGACGAACTACCGGGTCTTCGTCGGCGCCCGCCCCGACCACGAGGAGGACCTCGACCCGGAGGGCCCGTACTTCATCGGCCACGTTCACTTCTTCGGCGCGGTCGGCGCCAGCACCCACCATCACGGTGGTGGAGGGCTCACCTTCAGGTTCGACATCACCGAGCACCTCACCGAGCTGCGCCAGCTGGGCGTGTGGGACGGCGAAGGCGTTCCGCCAGTCATGGTGACACCGGCTCCGCTCGGCCCGCCGCCGCCCGGCGCCGGGGAGGAGACACTCGCTCTCGCGGCCGTGCCGACGCCGCCGCCCGGCTCGCGTCCCCGCATCGGCAGCATCGCCCTGAGCACCACCTGACCGAGACACGGAGGCCGGAATGGACGCTGCACACCTGGCCGGAACCTACACCTACCGGAGCTTCCTCAACCGGCCGGAACCGGTGGACGACTTCAACCGGCTGCGGTTCGCCCAGCTGGAGCTGAGGCTGTCGGTGGAGCCCGACGGGGCGATCAGCGGAGCGTTGGTCTTCTCCGACGCACCCGACGACTTCCTCGCGATGGACATCACCGGGAAGGCCGCGAACGCATCACTCGTGCACTTCACGCTGACCGGCAAAGGACAGCCGGACACGCCCATCTCGGACTTCCACTACGAGTACGACGGCATCATCCTCCCGCACTGGCAGACGGGGGTGAACCAGCAGCAGACCCTTGCCGGGACCGTGTTGCGCGCGGCGGATCACGGCAGCGGTCCCGACCTGGCAGCCGCCGGCCAGACAGCCAGCTTTCTCGCGGTCAAGCGGGGCGGCTGATCCCGCGCGCATGGTCCCGCCGGCGGACGAAAGGATGCGTCGTCGGCACCCCGCCGTGACAGGGGGAGTTGGTCGGGGCGGAAGGCGGGGCCGACCCCGCGAAGCCTCGCTTCACATGCGCAACTCCGCCCACCGGCGCAGAATAAGAAGCATGGAACTTCTCCTGCCCGCCTGAACACACGGCTCCCGCACCGAGCCCCCGGCGCAGGGGACTCGGTGGCTTTCCTCGAACAGCCCTCTGAGAAGGAGGGATCCCCATGCGCCCCGTCTGTGACATCCTCCCGCCGAAAATCCTCGAAAAGCTGGCCGAGGCGGACCAACCCGACGTCCGCGAGGCCGCCCGGGAAACGCTCGCCGTCGCTGCCGACTTCCGGCAGAACCGGATCGACACGCCGAGCCTGACGACACCAGCCCGGCCCACACAGTTCGTTCTGACGCGGACGGTCTACGACACCGACAACAGCATGGCCTTGCCCGGCAACGAGGTCAGGGGCGAAGGCGATGCCCCCACGCTGGACGGCACTGTCAACCGTGCCTACGAAAGCCTTGGTCTCACCTTCACGTTCTTCCGACACGTCTACGGGCGCCACTCCATCGACGACGCCAACCTGCCGCTGGATGCGACGGTCCACTATCGTCGCCGGTTCAACAACGCCCTCTGGGACGGCAGTCAGATGATCTTCGGGGACGGTGACGGTCGCATTTTCAACGACTTCACCCTCACCCACGACATCGTCAGCCACGAACTCTTTCACGGGGTCACGCAGTACACCGCCGGCTTCGTCTACCAGGACGAGTCGGGCGCACTCAACGAGTCGGTCTCGGATGTCTTCGGCGCGCTCGTGAAGCAGTACGCGCGGCAGCAGACGGCCGGCCAGGCCGACTGGCTGATCGGGGCGGGCCTGTTCACCCCGGCGGTGCATGGCCAGGCCCTGCGTTCCATGAAGGACCCCGGCTCGGCGTTCGACGACCCGATGCTGGGCGGCAAGGACTCCCAGCCGAACCATATGAGCGGCTATATCCGCACCGCGCTCGACAACGGTGGCGTTCACGACAACTCCGGCATCCCCAACCGCGCCTTCCACCTGACCGCGACCGCCATCGGCGGCTTCGCCTGGGAGAAGGCGGGACGCATCTGGTACGAGACGATGATCTCCGGGCAGCTCTCCGAGAACTGCACCTTCCGCGAATTTGCGGATGCCACGGCGAACACAGCGAAGCAGCTCTACAACTCGGGGAGTGAGCTGACCGCGGTGGAAGACGCGTGGCGGACCGTCGGCGTCCTGTGAGCCCCACGCCATGCGCATCCGGCTGATCAGAAGCGGAGGCATGCTCGGCGTGCCCCACCGGGCCGAGGTGGACACGTCCAGCCGGTCCGACGGTGCGGAGCTGGAACGACTCGCCCACCAGCTCCTCGCCGAGCCGGACAACCGGCCCCCGGCGGCCGGTCCGGGCCCGCCCGACGCATACCACTACACGCTGACCGTGGACGGCCGTCCCCCGCATGAGTTCACCGACCCCGGACTGACGGAGATGGAACTCCAGTTGGTCGAGCGGCTTCTCGGGGAGGGCTACTGAGTCAGGCAGCCCCTTTCATGGGGAGTCCAGGGACGCCGAGCGACCGGCTCGCGTCGCGTGCGTCGCACCACAGGCCGAGGGCGATTCGTTCGGCGACCGGCCGGCCAGTACACCCGACCACCGGCCCGTGGCCGGCCACGCACCCACCGTCGACGGCGCGGACCCCGTTCTCGTCAGCCGGGTCTGCCGTAGCGGGTGGCTGACAACTCGCAAGTGTGGCGGGCGGTCCGCCCGGTCGGCGCCGGCTCCTTGGCCCTCACACATATGGCCGGAGCGCCTCCCGGGACCCCTCCCCCGGTCAAGTCTCGAATGCATGGCGACTTTGCGTGACGCTCAACTCCCTAGTGTGTCAACTCTATTGACACTGACGTTTCAAAGGTTTTACGTTCCGTGACACGTGAGAGCGCTCTCAGATTGCTCTCTGTCCCCCACGTGACGAGGTGCAGCCCATGCAAGCCTCCCTCTCCAGACCCGCAGCGGCGACGATCCTGGCCATCGCCCTGGCCGCCGTGGGTCTGGGACCTGCCGCGTCCCCGGCGGCAGCCGCCACCGTCCCCGCAGGTTCCGGCAGTTACACCGACAGTCGGCCCGCCGGCACCTCCGGCCCCACCACCAACACCGGCGCCCCCGTCACGCCCAAGGTCACGGCGTCGGCGAAGGGCAAGCCTGTCCCCACCAACGACTGGTGGTCCTCTCTCGCCTACCAGCGGTACGGCGACAACCCGTACTCCACCCCGATGTACGGACACCCGCTGACCTACCAGGCGACCTCCGGCGGACTGGAGGTCGGCTACCCGACCACGCCCGCGGTCGTCGGGGAGGGGCGCCAGTACGAGTACGCCCACAAGGCCGACCTCACCGTCGGCCTCAGCGGGCTGAACTCGCCGGACACGAAGGCCGACGACTGGTCCGACTGGACGGTCACCCCCTACTGGTCGGACGGCACCCGCACCCTGCGCACGACCATCGGGCACGGCATGCCCTTCGTGTACGCCAAGGGCTCCGGCGGTGACGCCCGGATCACCACGGCCGGCACCCCCACCGTCTTCGCGGACAACGGCAACGTCCTCGGCGTCACGGTCGCCGGCCACCACTACGCCCTCTTCGCCCCGACCGGCAGCGACTGGGCCGTCTCCGGCTCCACGATCACCGCGGGCCTCGGGGGCAAGGACTACTTCTCACTCGCCGTGCTGCCGTCCACGGACGCGCTGGCGACCTACCGGAAGTACGCCTTCAGTTTCGTCACCGGATCCAAGGTGGCCTGGGAGTCCACCGGCGGCACGGTCAAGGCCACGTACAGCCTGACCACGGAGGCCAAGGAGGGCACCGAACGCGGCACGCTCCAGGCGCTGTACCGCCACCAGTGGCTCCACACCTCCGACGCGCTCACGCCGTACACGTACGTCTCTCCGCGCGGCACCATGAAGGTGCGGGAGTCCGCGTCCTTCACCACCAGCCAGAAGAACCAGGGCGTGCTGCCCGCGCTGCCCGCGGCCGGCGGGGTCGACAAGGCGCGGCTGACGGGCTACCTGAACGAGGTGGCGAACGCCTCCGACCCGTTCTCGGGCGCCACTGACACGTACTGGACAGGCAAGGCGCTCGGCCGCCTCGCACAACTGGTGCCCGTCGCCGACCAGATCGGCCAGCCGGGAATCCGGGACAAGCTGCTCGGCCTGATGAAGGGCCGCCTCCAGGAGTGGTTCACGGCGGGCGGTGCGGCCGAGTTCAGCTACGACAAGGACTGGAAGACGCTCACCGGCTACCCGGCCTCGTACGGCAGCGACACCGAGCTCAACGACCACCACTTCCACTACAGCTACTACGTGTACGCGGCGGCGATCGTCGCCCAGTACGACCAGGCGTGGGCCGCGGACTCCGCCTGGGGTGCCATGGTCAAGACCCTGGTGCGGGACGCGGCCAACCCGAGCCGCACGGACACCGCGTACCCGTTCCTGCGCGGCTTCGACGTGTACGCGGGACACAGTTGGGCCTCCGGCCACCAGGGTTTCGCGGCGGGCAACAACCAGGAGTCCTCCTCGGAGTCCATCAACCTCAGCGCGGGCCTCGTCCTGTGGGGCGCGGCGACGGGTGACACCGGGCTGCGCGACCTCGGCAGCTACCTGCTGACCACCGAGTCGGAAGCGATCACGCAGTACTGGTTCGACGCCGACCAGCAGGTCTTCCCGGGCTCGTTCGGGCACGACACGGTCGGCATGGTGTGGGGCAGCGGCGGCGCGTACTCCACCTGGTGGACCGCGAACCCGGAGGAGATCCACGGCATCAACGTCCTCCCCGTGACCGGTGGTTCGCTCCACCTGGCCCGTGAGAAGGCGGCCGTCAAGCGGAACATCGCCGAGATGGAGCGGGAGAACGGCGGGCCGGCCGTCGAATGGCGCGACCTCCTGTGGCAGTTCGAGTCGCTGGCCGACCCTGCGGCGGCGAAGGCCAAGTGGGACGCGGGCAACGCGGGTTACACCCCTGAGCAGGGTGAGTCCAAGGCACACACGTATCACTGGATCACCACGCTGGACAGCCTGGGCGCCCCGGACATGACGGTCAGCGGGAACATCCCGACCTCCGCGGTCTTCACCAAGAACGGCGTCCGGACGTACAGCGCCCACAATCACGGATCCACCGCACGCACCGTCACCTTCTCCGACGGCGCGACGCTCTCCGTACCCGCCCGCTCGACGGCCACCGGCACGGGTACCGGCGGCGGCGACCCGGATCCGGACCCCGAGGAGCCGGGTCCGTCCACGGGCAACACCTTCCGGCTGAAGTCCGGCGGCACCCTCACCACCGCCACGGACGGCGCGGCCGGAGCCGACACGCTGGCCTCGGCCGACGGCGTCAACCGGGACGGCACGCCGTACAGACCGACGGTCTACGAGATCAAGAAGGTCGACGGAACGCTCGCGGCGGGCACGTCCACCGCCTTCCGTCTACGGGTCGACGCGGGCACGAAGGTGGGCCTCGCCCCGCAGGTCAGGGTCAGCTACGACCTCACCGGCGACGGTACCTTCGACCGCACCGAGACCTTCCGCTACTTCGCGACCGACCCGGTCACGGGGTGGGAGGAATACACCCAGGCCGCGGGCACCGCAGCGGTGACCGGAAGCCTGGGCGACCTCAAGGGCGGCACCGTCCGTCTGGAGATCTGGAACGCGCTGGGCAACGGCACCTCCCAGGTGCAGACCGGCACGGACGCGGCGGTCGTGAAGATCCCGTACGTCTAGACGTCTCCGTGTGCGGCGGGTCCCGGGCCTCTCAGGCCGGGGCCCGCCGCATCTGTCATGACCCTGGCGGAATGCCCGATCCACCTCCACAATGCAAATGGGAGCGCTCCCATGTCCGAGGCGCCCCCGCCTCCATGCCCCGCATCTGTCGACGAAAGGCCTTCCCGGTGAATGCCTCACCACTCCCCGCACGGCCCATGCGCGTCCGCCCCCGGCACGGGAGACGCGTGTTCGGGATGTCAGCCGCAGCCTTGCTGTTCGCCGCGGCGCTGGCGGTGCCCGGCACAGCCGGTGCCCTGGAAGCCGAACCCGGCCCCGAGCAGATCTCCAACGGCGACTTCGCCGCCGGCACCGCCCCCTGGTGGTGGACGGCGAACGCGCCGTCAGCCGTGTCGGACGGCCGACTGTGCGCCGAGGTCCCCGCCGGCACATCCAACGCCTGGGACGTCATCGTCGGCCAGAACGACGTCCCGATCGTCGCGGGCGAGAGCTACGAGTTGTCCTACACGGCCCGTTCGGCCGTGCCCCTGACCGTCCAGACCAGGGTTCAGGAGGCGGTCGACCCGTACACGGCGGTGCTCGCCACCGCTGATCCGGTCGGTACGGAGGCCACACAGGTCACACGTACATTCACGGCCTCCGTGGACCTCCCGGCCGCGTCGGTGCAACTGCAGATCGGCGGCGGTGAGCGGGCGACGACCTTCTGTCTGGACGACGTGTCGCTGCGGGGCGGGGCCGAACCGCCCGTCTACGTACCGGACACCGGCTCGCCCGTCCGCGTCAACCAGGTCGGGTACCTGCCTCACGGCCCCAAGAACGGCACCGTGGTCACCGATGCCGACGCGCCGCTGACCTGGACGGTGAAGGCCTCCGGCGGCTCGACCGCCGCAACCGGTAAGACCGTTCCGCGGGGCGAGGACCCCAGCTCGCTCCAGCGGGTCCACACCTTCGACTTCAGCGGCCTCACCACGGCGGGCGACGGCTACACCGTGGAGGTCGACGGCGAGGTCAGCGAGCCGTTCTCGGTCCGCGGCGACCTGTACGACGGGCTGCGCTCCGACGCGCTGGCGTACTTCTACCACAACCGCAGCGGCACCCCCATCGAGGCGGACCTCGTCGGCGAGGAGTACGCGCGCCCGGCCGGCCACATCGGTGTCGCGCCCAACAAGGGCGACACGGACGTCCCCTGCCAGCCAGGGGTCTGTGACTACCGGCTGGACGTGTCGGGCGGCTGGTACGACGCGGGCGACCACGGCAAGTACGTGGTCAACGGCGGTATCTCGGTGGCCCAGCTGATGTCCACGTACGAGCGCACACTGACCGCCCCGGACGCCGAGTCGGCGGAGCTCGGCGATGGTGAGCTGCGGGTACCCGAGCGCGACAACGGGGTGCCGGACATCCTGGACGAGGCGCGCTGGGAGATGGACTTCCTGATCAAGATGCAGGTCCCGGCCGGCCGGCCGCTGGCAGGGATGGCGCACCACAAGATGCATGACGCCGAGTGGACCGGGCTGCCGTTGAAACCGCATCTCGATCCCCAGCAGCGCGAGTTGCACCCTCCTTCGACGGCAGCCACGCTGAACCTCGCCGCCTCGGCCGCCCAGTGCGCCCGGCTCTACGCCCCCTTCGACGAGGACTTCGCGGAGCGCTGCCTGCGGGCCGCGGAGACCGCGTGGGCCGCGGCGAAGCAGCACCCGGACGTGATCGCCGATCCGAACGACGGCACCGGCGGCGGCGCGTACAGCGACAACGACGTCTCGGACGAGTTCTACTGGGCGGCGGCCGAGCTGTTCACCACGACGGGCAAGGACACCTACCGCCAGGCGGTGCTCTCCTCCGGCCTGCACGGTGACACGGATGCGGTCTTCCCGGCGGGCGGTGGCATCTCATGGGGCTCCACCGGCGGACTCGGCGTGCTCACTCTGGCGACCGTGCCGAACGGTCTGACATCGGCGCAGCTCGGTGAGGTCCGCTCCGTCGTGACCACGGCCGCCGACCGCTACGCCACGCAGTCCCGCGCGCAGGCGTACGGGCTCCCGTACGCCCCCAAGGACGAGGACTACGTCTGGGGGTCCAACAGCCAGGTCCTGAACAACATGATCGTGCTGGCCACGGCGCACGACCTGACCGGCGAAGCCGCCTACCAGGACGCCGTACTGCGGGGCGCCGACTACCTGCTCGGCCGCAACCCCCTCAACCAGTCGTACGTCACCGGCTACGGCGAGCGGGACTCCCACAACCAGCACCATCGCTTCTGGGCACATCAGAACGATGCCGCTCTGCCGAACCCGGCCCCCGGTTCGGTGGCGGGAGGGCCCAACCTCACGGCGGCCGCCTCCGGAGATCCGGTCGCGGTGGAAAAGCTGAGCGGCTGCGCCCCGGCCATGTGCTACATCGACGACATCGGCTCCTGGGCGACGAACGAGATCACCATCAACTGGAACGCGCCACTCGCCTTCATCGCCTCCTACCTGGACGACGCGGGCGAGGGTGGACAGGCGGCCCCGGCCCGTACGTGCAAGGTCACGTACTCCTCGCACCCGTGGAACAGCGGCTCGACGGTGACGGTCCGCGTCGAGAACACGGGCTCGGAGCCGGTCTCGCCATGGTCGCTGACCTGGCTGCTGTCCGGCGAGCAGCGACTGAGCCACACCTGGAGCGCAGAGTTCGACCAGTCCGGCCGCACGGTCAGCGCCGGGCCGCTGTCGTGGAACCGAACCCTGACCCCGGGGTCGGCGGTCGACTTCGGCTTCAACACGTCCGCCGCGGGTCCGGCGCCGGATCCGGGATCGTTCAAGCTGAACGGCCGGGCCTGCAAGTCGGGCTGATTGCTACGCAGGTGCGCTACGAGCCTGGGGGCGGCCATCCTTCGCGGGATGCCGCTCCCGGGCCGGTAACGGGCGCGGTTGTGCGGTACACCTCGGCGCCGGGTCCACGACGCCTCGGGCCCGACGGTCACCCCCTCTACCCGCAGACGGAGCTCGCGCCGTTCGCTCGCCCGGCCCCCGCCACCTGAAAGTCCTTTCTCTTGGTGGGTGGGTACCGGGCATCATGGTCGTGGACAGAAATCCATGCCCAAGAGGACGTGTGAGGAGGGTGTTTGGAGGCGTGCGGACGACCTTGACGGAAATGTGGCAGCGGCGTTGGCCCGACTGCCCGCCCATTGGGTACAAGCTCCGCGATCCGTACCGGGATGTCTGGGTGCGCTTCCACAGCCTGCCGGAGTCGAAGCGGTACGCAGAGGACGAGAGCGAGTACGCCGTCCTCCTGGGGCGGTACAACACGGTCCTCGATGAGTTGTTCGCCGGTGGGGACGTGTACGTGATCACATCGGTCTGGACGACCGAAGCCGAGGTTCCACCGTTCCAGCCTGACGCCGGCTACTGGCAGAGCCTGGTTGTGGAGGACGATCCTGATCCGGAGTTCCGAACCTACTGCCATCTCTTCGCCGCCCGCCGGCCCTGGCGACATGGCTGCCTCGACGAGCTGCTCCGTGACATCGCTGACGACAAGGCGGCGGGAGTCTTCGTCACCGACACTCGGATGCGGCGCATTCACTATCCCTATGACGGGGGCGCCGACGTCTTCCTCCCCACACCTGAGGAACGGGACCGGACCCGCGACCGGCATTCCCACTGGCTTTCCGGCAGCCCGTCGGGTCTATGACGGATCAAGACAACCACCCTGCCCAATTTCCAGGCTCGGAAAGTCAGCCGACGGAAGCACAACGAGGGGAGACCGGAGTCACCCCCTCAATGGCCGACGACGCGGGCGTCGTCCCCAGCTCGCGCGCCTGCCTCCTGCAGCAGGGTCCAGCCATCGACTTCGACCGCCCGCGGCTCCCCCGGCCGCCACCTGCGGGCCAACGCCACCTCGAGCAGGGCCCGTACGGCGCCCGGCTGGTGCAGGTTCAGGGACTGACCCCGAGTGAGGCCCACGTCGCCGGAGCCCAGGGGAGCTCCGCCCGGGACGAACCGGCCGGGGCCGTCGGCGAACACGATGCGCAGCGGGCCGCCGGTGCCGGCCGGCTGCGGGGACAGGGTGAGGGTCTGCCGGCAGCCCTCGGACCGGCCGCCGCCGTCCTCACGATGGCTGTGCCGCATGGTCCACATGTACACGCGCCCGTCGGCGACCAGCCGACGGGACTTCTTCGCATTGCGGGGCACGGAACCGAGGGTACGTGGACCGCCACACGCGACGATGCTCTACCGGTGATCACACTTGGACGGGGCGAGCAGGGCAGCCGTCAAGCTTCAGTGAGTCCGGTCATGGCCCTGAGCGTCAGCCGCTCGACGGTGGAGCGGGCGGCTGCGACGTCTTCCCGCCTCAGCTGGCGTTGGACGGGTTCCGCACATCCAGCCGGAGTCGGTGTGGACGCGGCGGATGTCCGCGACGTGGTGTTCGTCGCGGAGCCGGCCAGCGGCCTTCGGACACTGGGCGCGACCCTGGGGACGGAGGCATCCTCTATGGAGTGTTGACACAGTGGCGCCGCAGAAGGCGCCCAAGACGGCGGGCCACATCGCCGGTCAGCGCTCCGTGGCTCCCTCAGCCTCGGCGGCAGTAACGGCATTCGCTCGTTCCGGGGCGGGTGTGACGGCTCGCTTCGCCTTCTCGGTGGCCGCGTCGCGATCGGCCTGCCTGCTCTTCAGGAGCAGTCTGGTGGCACCGGCGTGCTCAGCCACTGCCGGGTCGGGGTCGGCCGCAGCCTTCTCCAGGGCGGGCTCGACCACGTCGCCGAGGTCGGCCAGTGCCCGGCTCAGACTCAGCTGCAGACTGCGGTTGCCACGGCCGAGCTGCGTGACCAGTTCGTCTGTCAGGTCCTTCTCCTCGCTTTCGGGCACGAGGTAGACCGCGACGCGCCACGCGGTCCGGGCGGTCTCGTCGTCGGCGTCGTGCAGCATGTCGCGCGTGATCCAGTCCCACGCGGCCTTGTCGCCGATCTTGGACAGCGTATGCAACGCCTGGCTGCGGGCCTGGGCGCAATCGGAATCGAGTTCCTGACGAATCCGGGGCAGGGTGATCTCCGGCGAGTAGCGCATCAGCGCCCAGGACAGCGTGTCTCGCACGAAGAGGTCCGGCTCGACCCCACACCGCTCGACGAGCGTCTCCAGGAGTCCGGGGTCGGGGGTCGAGCCGACCGCCATGGCAGCCCGAAGCCGGACCGACGGGTCGTCGGCGCTCAGAGCGTTGATCAGGCGGGCGTGCGGGGTTCCGTTCGTGTTGATCGGGACCACCTCCTGCGTCTAGTGAGAAACCTTGTCGATGTGGCGGGGCCGAGCCCGTGACCGGCGGATCAGAAGACCGTCCGGTCCAGGGCTCGGCCCATGCCTCCTACGGTGCCCCGGCCCCCGTCAGAGGGGAGGCAGCAGCCCGAACTGGCCGAGCACGCCGGCCAAGCCCCAGTAGAGGGTCTCCTCCTGAATGCGGCCGCCCTTTGAGAACTGGTACACGGTTACTCCTTGCATCGTGAAAGGGCTTGCCCTTGGCCAACGCGGCGAGCTGCTCGGGCAGCCCGTCGAGCACGCCCTCCAGCGTGCCCGACATGGTCCACTCGCAGGCCCCGGACCGGTCGTCCACGAAGACGGTCCGCACCTCCATCCGGGTCTCGGGAATCGCGGCCAGCCAGGAGCGCACCCCGGCCTCCAGTTCGGCCCGCCCGTTCCAGACGGAGTCGAGGGGCACGTCCCGTGAGACGGCATCGTCGGCATAAGAAGCGAGCCAGCCGTCCGCGTCCGCCTTGCTGATCGCGGCAAGGCAGGCACGGACGAGCTGTTCGTCGGCGTGCATGGGCTACTCCGATGTCGGGACGGGACGCCCCGTTCATACGGAGCGTCAGGACGAAACAGGCGTCCGCAACATCGACGACAGCGTGCTGTCGAGGATGTCAGGAATGTCCTTGACCTTGAGGTGTCGTGCGTCGGCCTCGGCCGCCGCGGCGTGCAACAAGCTGTAGAAGGTGGTCACGAGCCAGGACAGCGGGAGGTCCGTGCGGAACACGCCCTCCTCCTGCCCACGGAGCATGACCCGCTCCACCCGTGCGAGGACCTTCTCGTGGTGCCTGCGGCGCCGGGCCGGGGCGATGACACCCTCGGACGCGGCGAGCAGGAACGCATGGCGCTCAAGGACCCGCCAGCCGGACCGGACGAGCAGGGAGAAGGCCTCGTCGGCCGGCCCTTCATCGAGCATCTGGCTCTGCAGCGCCGCGTCCGCCTGCTCGACGGAGTGTTCGAGCACCGCGTCGAGCAGGTCCTCGCGGGACGGGAAGTGCGCATACAGCGTGACCCGGCTCACCCCGGCCGCCCCGGCGACCGCGGACAGGCTGACGTTGGGGTCCTTGCGGAAGCAATCGAGCGCGGCGGCGACGATGGACGCGATGCTGCGCTCCGCGTCCGCGCGTCGGCGCGGCTCTCCTCCTGGGGTACGGCCGCCGGGCCGGCGTACCTTCTCATACGGCGTGGACATGATGTGAGCGTAGGCCACCCCCTCCGGGGAGGGACCACGTGTCGAGCCGTAGCTCTGAGGCGGGCCCCTTCCGCGCCCCGTCAGGCATGGACTTGCGGATCGGGCTTGCTGGCGGACGCGGCGTCGGACTGCTCCGGCAGCTTCGCGAGGCCCGCGTCACCGACTCTGCCTTTGGGGAACAGCAGCACCGAGACGACGATACCGACGGCGGCGACGGCGGCACCGGTGAACATCGAGGGCGCCATCCCGGAGACGAAGGCGGACCGCGCCAGATCGGCGAACGACTCCCCCGCCCCGCCAGGCAACTCGCCGGCGACAGCGAGGGCACCTCCGAGGGAGTCTCCTGCGACATCCAGGGCCGCGTCCGGAAGACCGGCCGCGGGCTTGCTGTCCGTCACTTCGCTGCGGTAGGTGCCGGCCAGCAGGCTGCCGAGCACAGCCACTCCGAGGGCCGACCCCAGTTGCACGGCCGCACTGTTGGTGGCGGAGCCGACGCCGAGGTCGTCCTCGGAGAGGGACCCGACGATGGCGTCGCTTGTCGGACCGATGATGAACCCCGCCCCGAAGCCGAGGAACAGCATCGCGGCCAGCGCCCGACCGTAGCCGTCGCCGTCTCCGGTGGTCGCGAGGATCAGCAGGGAGACCACGGCGAACGCGAGTCCGGTGGCCGCCAGCCAGCGGGTTCCTGCCTTCTGGCCCAGCAAGGACGCGAGTGGGGCGGCGAGCAGGATGATCAGGGCGGTGGGTGCGATGCGCAGCCCGGTCTCCCCCGCGTCGTAGCCGAGTACGAACTGCAGGTACTGGACGATCACGAACAGCGCCCCGAGCAGGGAGAGCAGCCCGAGGAAGACCAGGATGTTCCCCACAGCAAGGCGCCGGTGGGCGAAGATCCCCAGCGGCAGCATCGGCTCCTCGGCGGTGTGCTCGCGTCCGAGGAAGGCGGTCAGCAGCAGCGCCGCGCCGGCGAAGGCGATCAGCACCGGCGCACTGGACCAGCCCTTGGACGGGCCTTCGATGATCGCCCAGAGGAGTGTGCCGATGCCGAGCACGGAGAGCAGGGCGCCCGGCAGGTCCAGTCGTCGGGCGACGGCCGCCTTGGAGTTCGGAACCATCTTGATCGCGGCGGCCAGAGCGAGGATGCCGATGGGCACGTTGATCAGGAAGACGGAACCCCACCAGAACTGGCCGAGCAACCAGCCACCGACCAGCGGGCCCATGGCCAGGCCGACTCCGATCATTGCGGACCAGAGGCCGATCGCCTTCATCCGTTCCTTGGGGTCGGTGAAGACGACGCCGATGATGGAGAGCGTAGCGGGCATGATCAGGGCTTCGCCGACGCCCATGACCCCGCGGGCGATCATGAGCTGGGCAGTGCTGCCGGAGAACGCGGCGACGGCGGAGGCGCCGGAGAAGAGGACCAGGCCCGAGAGGAAGACCGGCTTGCGGCCGTAGCGGTCGGCGAGGCTGCCGGCGAAGAGCATCAGGCCGGCCGCCATGAGGCTGTAGATGTCGACCAGCCACTGCAACTCACCGGTGGAGGCCCCGAGTTCGTTGATGAGCGTGGGCAGGGCGACGTTCAGTACGGTGACGTCGAGCCCCACGATCAGCAGACTCAGGCACAGCACCACCAGAATCGGCCAGCGCAAAGGGTGACCTGCCGCTCCCGGCGGGGTGCCTGTGGGGGGCGGGGGCGACGCTGCAGTCACGACATGCTCCTTAACTTGAACACCACTGTTCGGGTTGAGCGTAACGCGGAGCGCGACACAAGTCGAACAGTCCCGTAAAGGTTGAGTGGCTGCCGCCGGGGCCTCCGTCCGGCCGCTACCGCCCCTGCGCCCGCACCAGCGTGCGCGAGACGCTCCGCAGCTTCTCGCAGGTCTCCTCGAACTCCCGCTCGGGCAGCGACTGGTCGACGATGCCGGCGCCCGCCCGCAGCCAGGTCCGCCCGTGCTGCCGGAAGACCGTGCGCAGCACGAGCGCAGCGTCCAGCGACCCGTCACTGCCGACCGTGAGCACCGCCCCGCTGTAGAGCCCGCGCACCCCCTGCTCCAGGCTGCGGATGGCCCGGTACGCGGCCTGCTTGGGTACGCCCGACGCGGTGACCGCGGGGAAGACGGCGGCAAGCGCCGGCCACGGACCGCGGTCCAGGGACGACAGCTCACCGCTCACCCGGGAAGCGATGTGCTGGACGCTGCCGCGCTCCTTGACGGTCATGAACTCCTCGGCCCGCACCGAGCCCTCGCGGCACACCTGCACCATCTCGCCCCATGCGACCTGGACGGATATCGCGTGCTCGTAGATCTCCTTGGCGTCAGTGAGGAGTTCCGCGCGCCGAGCCGCGTCCTCGACGGCGTCCCCGCTGAGCGCCCGGGTGCCCGCCAGCGGCTGGGTGGACACATGGCCGTCCGCCGACACCTCCACGACGGTTTCGGGGCTGAAGCCCGCGGCCTCCATGCCGCCGAGGTCGAACAGGAAAGACCTGGCGGGCGAGTAGACCGAGCGCCCGGCCAGGTAGGTCTTCGGTCGCCGTAGCTGTTCAGGAACTGGTCGTCGTAGTTGCCCCAGCGCACAGGTTGCTCATCACCTGCCCGCCCCTGTGTGTGCCGGTGACCCGGATCTGGACGACCGTATTGGTATCCACCCGCCTCCGTTGAGACAACCAGGGTCGCCGGGAGCCGACACATCCGCTGGCCCGCTGGTCTCCCTGTGGCGGAATCCGGGACCGGGCACACCTTGGGCAGGCCGTCACCTCACGCGCCATGGGTTGAGTAGGTGTCTGTCGATGAGTGCCTCTGTCCTTACGTGGGAGCGACAGGACCCCCAGCCCCTCAGGAGCTCCAGGTTCAGGCCGAGCCGGTCAAGCCGGGCCTCGCTCCGGCGGGCCCGCCCACCACCGTGAGCAGGTCCACGACGAAGATCAGCGTCGAGCCCGCCGGGATCAACGGAGAGGGTGACTGGCTGCCGTAACCGAGACGCGGGGGAACGATGATCTCGCGCCGGCCGCCGGCTTTCATTCCCCTCACCCCCCGGTCCCAGCCCTTGATGACCTTGCCGCCGCCCACGGCGAACTTGAACGGCCGGTCCCGCTCCCAGGAGGAGTCGAACTCCCTTCCGGACGAGAACGTGACCCCAACGTAGTGAACCTGGACGACCCTGCCCGGCTGTGCTTCGGGCCCGTCCCCAATCACGAGGTCCCGGATCGTCAACTCGGTGGTCGCGACACCCTCCGGAACCTCGATTCTGGGCTTCGTCAGTTCGGTCATCACGGTCCCATCGCTCGCCACCGGAATCCCTCGCACGGGCAGACCGGTCACATGGACATTCCATGCGGCAGGCGATCACGCTACGGCAATACCCGTGCTCCAAGGATTCCGGGCGCCGCGGGCACGGGGCCGAGTCTCGGGTGCGTGTCGATGGCCCCTCGTCCAGGTCATGCACGATTTCCTCTCCATCCCGTCAGTCAACCGTGCCTCCTCGCGTACGTGCGTCAGCCTTGAGCCCCTCTGCCGGCGAGAAGGTGGGTATTCCAGCTCTTAGCGGGTACCCGCGTTCCCAGGCGCGTCGGTCGCGGCTCGCCGAGGGCATCGGCCCTTCGATGCAGGGGAGAGGGAATGAGGCTTCGTGACTTTGCTCAGGCCACAGCTTCCCGGTGCTCCGCCGAGGTGCTGGGCGGCCGGTACCGCCTGGACAAGCTTCTCGGCTCAGGCGGTGCTGCGGACGTCCACCGAGGTTTCGATCTGCGGTTGCGACGACCGGTAGCGGTCAAGATCTTCCGTCCCGACGCCGGCATCGGTATCGGCAGGGAGGAGACCTGGCACAGCGAAGCGGTGATCCTGGCCCGGCTGCACCATCCTGGGCTTGTCACCGCCTACGACGCCGGGCAACACGATGGACGTGCCTTCCTGGTCATGCAACTGATCCAAGGTGACACACTGAAGACCCGCATCGCTGAGGGACCGCTACCACCCGAAGCGACTGCTGCAATCGGCGCGGACCTCGCTCATGCGTTGGCTCACGCACACGAAACAGGAATCGTCCATCGAGACGTCAAGCCGTCCAACATTCTCCTGGATGCCAGGAACCGGCCCCATCTCGCGGACTTCGGCATCTCCCGGCTGCTGGACACCACCTCCCACACCGCGACTGGCACGCTCATCGGCACCGCGGCCTACCTCGCTCCCGAGCAGGTCCTCGGCGAGCCTGTTGGCCGGCCCGCCGATATATACGCCCTTGGTCTGGTGCTCCTCGAATGCCTCACAGGGAGGCTCGAGTACGACGGTGGCCCCCTTGAAGCGGCGATCGCACGACTGCACCGGAGCCCCGTTCTGCCTCACTGGCTGCCGGAACAACTGAGCAATCTGCTGCGAGACATGACAGGCCTGGACGAACAGAACCGTCCAACAGCTCGTCACTGCGCGCATACTCTGATGTCGCTGGTCGACGAGGCGCACATCGCACCTGGACCGTCGGCGTCCACCACCAGCCTCATCGGCAGCGAAGGGTCATCGCAGACGGCCGAGGTCACCCACACGAATCCAATGCCCCGTGGAAAACGGGCCGCCCCCCGATCCTCGCCTGCACGGGGTCGCACCCTCATAGCGGGTGCGACCATCGCACTCGCCGCCGTTACGGCAACCACCCTCTCCGTCACCGGCAGCTCCGCGCCACAAGACAGTGACCGAGGCGCGACCAGGGCTACCGGCGCCGCCCCCGCGGGAGAGGCGGGTCGCTCTGGCAGCGCAGGGCGGAAGAATTCAGGCACCACACCCACGGCGGCGCCACCCTCTGAACCCACGACCTCGGTCGGCATGCTCTCTCGGCACACTGACGGGCAAACCGTCCGCCCCGATTCTCCAGGCCCGAGAAAAGGATCCGCTGTCGACGGAGGCGCACACAGCTCATCAGGCAAGGCTGCGCAAGCCACACCAACCACATCCGCAACGACAACGCAGGGGGGCACGCCGACCGCCAAGCCACGCAGGCCGCCTGGCCAAGCAAGGAAAGCAGGAGAGGTCACGGACGAAGCCCAGGAGGAGAAGGCCAACAGGAGGGCGCCACAACACTGAAAGTGCGAAGAGAACGCCGCCTGACGTCGTCGACCTCGAGCCAGGGCCGCTACGCGCCCGGCGCCCGGTACTGGACTCGTTCGGCTTCGCGCAGGGCATCCATGGTTTCATCGACGGTCAGGAGAACTGTCGTCTCGAACGAGCCAAGCGCGCCGCCTCCACTAATCGCCAGCGCAACCGCGGCCATGGACACGTTGTCGGGGGCCTCCCACAGGTTGTAGCCGTCGTGCGTGCCGAAGGCGTACCAGAAGCCGTGGAGCTTCCCGCCGACGGACTCGATGTACGCCTGAGCGGCCTTTGCGCGGTCCTCGGGGTGGACGATCAGCCTCGCCCAAGTCTCCGGTGTGTAGCTGAACCTCGATAGATAGAGCGGCATCATGTCTCCCTTTCGTTGCACCAAGGGATGCCCCGGCGGGGCGGGAATCGCGCCGGATGTGGCCCGCGTGTCCCCCGAACGGCTGGGGACGATGATCGGCACGGCCACAGCCAACGGGTGAGCGACCTACCCGGGCGCTCTGGCCCTGCTTCGTACAAGGTGGCTGAGACGTCCGCGTACGGTCCGGTCCGCGTGACCACTACCGGTCACACCCTGCCCACGCGTGCGAGCTACTTCATCTCACAACCTGAGAACGCATCAGCCCTGGCGCAAAGCCCGGCGATGTTCCCTGTCCCGGGTGGCGACCGGAAGCCGCGTGTCGCACTTGCGTTCGGTAACTGTTCAGGGTTGTGTGTGCCTCAACCGGGGGGCTGCAACATCCGCCGACCTCTGGAGAAGACTTGCCGCTCGCTATTGCCCTTGTTGTTGCCGAGGGCGAATTGGACAGCGAGTCCGCCCGCCCGTTGCAGGAAGGTCTCGAACGGGCTGCGACCGACCACGACGCCATTGTGCTGGAGGCGAGCGGGGTGACGTTCGCCGACTCCTCCTTTTTGAACCTGCTTCTGCGCATCAACCAGGCCGCTCCCCTGCGCATCGCCGCAGCCTCCGCCCCTGTACGCCGATTGCTGGAAGTCACAGGGGCGGGCCAGATACTGCGGGTGCACCCGAGTGTCGATGCCGCCCGGGAAGCTCTGAGCCGTGACGAGTAGCCCGCGGCCCGGCTGGGACCGGGTGGCCCAGGTGCAGCGCAGTCTCAGCTGTGGCCGCTGGGCCGGGGGTGGCTGTCAGTTCTGGGTGAACATGCCTTCGCGGAGCTTGGCGAGTATGCGGGTGAGCAGGCGTGAGACGTTCATCTGGGAGAGCCCACGGCAGTCGCCGTTCAGGTCATCTCTTGGCCGAAGCGCAGTTCGATGATGTCTCGCTCGCGGTCCTCCAGCGTGGCCAGGACGCGCCGCATGCGTATCCCCGCCGCTTCGGCCGACTCCGTTGTGCGCACGTCCGCGCGCCGGACCCGGCGGCCTGACGCACCGTCCGCGCCCTGGGGCCGGCGGACGCGCGGCGGAGGCGAGCGATCCCTCGCGAGCTTGACGGCCGCCATCCCATGAACGACATGCGCACGAGGGCGAGGAGCATACCGAGTCTCCTGCGATGCGTGAGCGCCACTACGGGTTCGCCCACGAGAAGCAATCCCACTCGGTGGCAACTGATCGCACCTGCCAGAACGGGTCAAGGTGTGCTCTTCCTTCCGGGCACGAAGTGGAAGGTCCCGACCACTCCAGACGGCACCCGTGATCCACAGTCACCCCCTGTACCCCCCACCGACGATGCGCGCTCGGCCGCATTGTGTACCCGTTGTTCCGCCCTGCGCGGACGGACCACGGCATTGACGGTGCGTGCAGCAAGTGCACGCTCCTTCCGCGCCACGTGGCCCGCGCGGCGTCGGCGCCAGGGGCGCCGTGCACTCCGCTGTCCGGCGCACTGGTCAGGGCGGGCGCTGTGTACGCCTTGGTCGGAGCAGCCGCGTACTGGCTGTCGGCGCGGTACTCGGCGTCGTCGCAGCACGGTCACGGCGCAGCCATGGTTGAACCCGGTTGGGTCTGCGGCGGCCCCTGTGGCACGCCACGGGAGGCACCCCTCTCCCGTAACCGAGAGCCGGCCCCTCGAGCGTCCGCCACGGAAATACGCCTCCTCCGTGGGGCCGGCGTACATGCGATCAGCGTGATGCGGTGACCGACGCCTGCCGCCGCCGGTGCGCGCACCGGCGGCGCTTGTCAGGAAGCACCTCGGTGATGCCCTGAACGTCGCAGTGCTCCAGCAGGGGAACGGTGACGCGTCGGGTGGTGTCCAGGGCGCGGCTCGCCGTTCCCACGGTGAACGGTTGGTCGAGTTCCCTCAGCCGGTCGGCTGCCAGCCGGGGGGCGTCCGGCAGCAGCACCACGTGCTCCGCGAGCCGCAGTATCGCTCCGTGGCGGACCGCCGCGGCGAGCTCTCGGCGGCCGAAGCCGAGTTCCGCGAGCCGCTGGGCGTGGGGAGCGGCGAAGGGCCGACCGTCGAGTTCAGCGGTGAGCCGGCGCACCGCGTCCGCCACAGGGGCGGGCTGGTCCGCGGGCCCGGCGGTCACACGCCCGCGACTCATCCGCAGGGGCGGCGTGACCAGCGCCTCCACGAGGGAGACGGCCGGCAGTCCCAGACGATGCCGGGCGGCCTCCACCGGTATGCCGTCCTCGGTGGGCCGCTCGGAGAGGTACGCCGCCACCAGTTCGGCAAGCCGGGCGCGCAGGGTGGTCCAGTGGGCGGGGTCGGCAAGCCAGTCGCCCGCGACCGGGGCAGTGTGGACGGCCACCCCCATCGCGGTCAACTCCTCGCGTCTGACCAGCAGTCGGCGCCGCAGTTCGTCCGCCTCGCCCGGGGTGCCGTGGGCTTCGCCCAGGTCGGCCGCCCGCCGTGCTGCGGAGCCACGGCGCCGCAGTTCCGGTGGCTGGGGGTCGAGCACCGTCAGACCGGCGAGCACCCGCCGCAGGCCGGGATCCCGCAGCACCGCGCGGTCACCGATGCGCAGCGGCAGAGGTTCCGACAGGGTCAGCCGGACGGTATCCGCACCGAGCGGCCGTACGCGTACGGGCACAGCCGCCGAGCCGATGTGGGCGACAGCGGTGCGGGGCAGTTCCGAGGCAGGCGTTCCGCCGTGTACGCGCACGTCGCAGTGCAGGCAGGGGAGGAAGCTGTCGCGTGTGAGCAGGGCGTCACCACGGCCTGTCGACTCCTTGTCGAGGCCTCGGAGGTTGACTGCGACGCGGGCGGTGGCCCGCACCAGGCCGGTCTCCTCGCCGAGGGCCTGCAGCCCCCTGACGCGTACGGGACGGCTGGAGCGGGCGGTCACCAGGACGTCGCCCCTGCGGATCCGCCCAGCCCCGAGGGTGCCGGTGACCACCAGCCCGCTGCCGCGCACGGTGAACGACCGGTCGATCCACAGCCGCACCGGGGATTCGGCGTCCCCGTCCGTCAGCCGCGCGACCAACCGGTCGAGGGCGGCGCGCAGTTCGCCGAGTCCCGCGCCGGTGCGGGCGCTGACGGCCACGGCCTCGACGTCGCCGAGGGTGCTGGCCCGGATCCGGTCCCGTGCCTGCGCCGTGGCCGGACCGGGGTCGGCCACGTCGCATCGGGTGACGACGAGCAGTCCGTGCCGTACGCCGAGGGCGTCCACGGCGGCGAGGTGTTCGGCCGACTGGGGCATCCAGCCCCCGTCGGCGGCGACGACGAACAGCACTGCGGGCACGGGCCCCACGCCGGCCAGCATGGTGGGCACGAACCTCTCGTGTCCCGGTACGTCGACGAATGCCAGCCGTGCGCCCGATGGCAGATCCGTCCACGCGAAGCCCAGGTCGATGGTCAGGCCACGGCGCCGCTCCTCCGCCAGCCGGTCGGGGTGGGTGCCGGTCAGTGCGTGGATCAGTGTGCTCTTGCCGTGGTCGACATGCCCGGCCGTCGCGATGACCCGCATGATCACCGCCCCGCCGCACGCAGCACCGCCGCGAGGATGTCGCTGTCGCACTCCTGCGGTACGCACCGGAGGTCCAGCAGCAACCGGCCGCGCACCACCCGCCCGAGCACGGCCGGTTCACCGGTGCGCAGCGGTTCTGCCAGGTCGTCGGGGATGCTGAGCGCGCAGGACGGCAGAACGGTCCCGGGCGCGCCGCCTCCTCCGACCACCGCCTCGTGGGGTACGACGCGCGCGTCCAGACCTCGGCGGGCAGCATCCTCGGCCAGGCGCAGCGTGCGGATGCGCAGTTGCGGCAGCGGCATGTGCACGGCTGCGTGCACGGGAGGCTCGGGACCGCGCAGTGTCGCTTCCAGCGCGGCCAGGGTGAACTTGTCCACGCGCAGGGCTCGGGCCAGCGGATGGCGGCGCATCCGTTCCACGACGGCGGCCACGCCGAGGACCAGCCCGGCCTGCGGCCCGCCGAGCAGCTTGTCCCCGCTGGCGGTGACCAGGGTGGCCCCGGCGCGCAGGGCCGTGGCCGCGTCGGGCTCGTCCGGCAGTACCGGGTCGGGGGCGAGGAGGCCGGAGCCGATGTCGACGACGACGGGCAGGCCCAGCGAGGCCAGTTCCCCGGGGCCCACTCCCCCGGTGAAGCCGCTCACCGTGAAGTTCGACGGGTGGACCTTGAGGATGAAGCCGGTGTCCGGGCCGGCGGCGTCCGCGTAGTCGCCGAGACGGGTCCGGTTGGTGGTGCCGACCTCGCGTATCCGGGCGCCGCAGGAGGCCAGCAGTTCGGGTATCCGGAAGCCGTCGCCGATCTCCACGAACTCGCCCCGGCTGAGCAGGATGTCGCGCCCCGGGGCCAGCGTCACCGCCGCCAGGGCCAGGGCGGCGGCTCCGTTGTTGACCACGTGCACCTCTTCCGCGGCCGGCACCGCTTCCCGCAGGGCGGCCATGGCGCCGCGGCCGCGTGGCGCCCGTCTGCCGGTGCCGAGGTCCAGCTCGACGTCCGTGTACCCGCCTGCCGCCGCCATCGCCTCCAGTGCGGACGGCGACAGCGGGGCACGTCCCAGATTGGTGTGCAGTACGACGCCGGTGGCGTTGTGCACGGGTCTCAGTCCGGCCGTGTGTGCGGGGAGCGCGGCAAGTGCGGCGTGGACCGCGTCGCCCGGGCCGATCCGTCCTTCGCGTACGAGCTGTTGGGCGGTGCCGACCGCGGCCTTGACGATGGGCCTGCCCAGCCGTGCGGACGCCTCGCTCAGTCGCGGGTCGCCTAGGAGCACCGTGGTACTCGGCACCTGCCGCCGGATGTCCGCAGACGACTCGTCCGTCTCGTCCGCCACCCGCGCCACCCCTGTCGAAGTCAGCGGAGGCGGACGGGAATCGAACCCGCCTGGCCCGGTTTCCGGACCACACCGATTTTGAAGATCGGGAGGGGCACCAGCCCGCCCAACGCCTCCGGAGCAAGATTGTGGTCCCCGCACACTGCTGGGGCAAGAGGTGAAATGATCGCCCTATGACGTCAGTTGGCCCCGCCGGACCGGCCACGCCCATCCGGCTGACCCAGTTCGCGCACGGCGGCGGCTGCGCCTGCAAGATCCCTCCGGGGGAACTGGAGGCGATGGTCGCCGGACTGCTGCCGCCCCGGAACTCCGGACAGGCCCCGGGCGGCGCCGAGGACCGGCTGCTGGTCGGACTCGACGACGGTGACGACGCCGCGGTGGTGCTCACCGGTGACGGCACCGCCCTGGTCTCGACAGCCGACTTCTTCACGCCTGTCGTCGACGACGCCCGCGACTGGGGCCGGATCGCCGCGGCCAACGCCCTGTCCGACGTCTACGCGATGGGCGGACGGCCCGTGGTCGGGCTCAACCTGCTGGGCTGGCCCCGTGACGTACTGCCCGCGGAGCTGGCCCGGGAGGTCCTGGCGGGTGCGCTCGAAGTCGCCCGCGGCGCCGGCTGCTTCGTCGGCGGCGGCCACAGCATCGACAGCCCGGAGCCGCTCTACGGAATGGCCGTGACCGGCCTGGTGGATCCGGACCGGCTGCTGCGCAACGACGCCGGCCGGCCGGGTGTGCCCCTGACCCTGACCAAGCCGCTGGGCGTCGGGATACTCAACAACCGTCACAAGCGGACCGGTGAGGTCTTCGCGCACGCCGTCGCCTCCATGGCGGCGCTCAACGACAAGGCCGCTGCGGCCGCCCTGGAGGCCGGCGCCGTGTGCGCCACCGATGTGACCGGATTCGGGCTGCTCGGCCATCTGCACAAGCTGGCCCGGGCCAGCGGCGTCACGGCCGTGGTGGACGCCGCCGCCGTCCCCTTGCTCGACGGCGCCCGGGAGTCCCTGCGGGCCGGGTACGTCAGCGGCGGCACCCTGCGCAATCTCGAATGGGTGCGCCCGCACCTCGACGCGGGACGGGCGGGCGAGGACCGACTGCACCTGCTCGCCGACGCACAGACCTCCGGCGGGCTGCTGGTCGCCGGCGAGGTGCCTGGACATCCGGTCATCGGGGAACTGGTTCCCGCCGTGGCCGGCACCACGCTGGTGATCCGCTGAGCGCTGTGGACGGCCGCGGGTCCGCGGGCGGGGCCCGGGTCCCGCGGCCGGCTCGCTACCGGTAGCGGATGTGCAGGTGGTTGTCGTGGTTCGCGTAGCTCGTGGTCAGCCCTTCCGAGATCAGCTGCGGGTCGTTGAAGAAGATCAGCTGGACGTGGCCGGGGGCCTTCGCCCGGATCTCCTGCACGAGCCTGCGGGTGGCCGCGCGGTCGTACGTGCTCGACTGCCACGTGATACGCCCCGCGGTGCACTGCGCCGAGTCGGTGCGGGCGGGCCACACGTCGATGTCCATCCCGACTTCGTGGCTGCCGTGGCCGGCGATGTCCCCGCCGTGCTCGAAGCCCGCGTCGCCGACCGGCAGTCTGCCGTTCCCGGTGGCGGCGAAGGTGGCGGCGGCGGCCTCCAGCTGGCCGACGGCGCCGGCTGTCGCCCAGTGGGCACCCGCGTTGCCGTCGGGGCTCTGCGCGCACATCGTGCTGCCGCCGAAGTTGATGTTCTCGTAGTGCCACAGCAGGTTCTGCCAGGTGGTCGGCCCGACGACGCCGTCCGCCCCGATTCCCGCATGGGACTGGAAGGTGCGGACGGCGGTGCCGGTGGCGGGTCCGAAGGCCCCGTCCGCCGAGAGGCCGGCGCCCCGCTTGGCGTTGAGCAGCGACTGGAGGGCCGTCACCGCCGGCCCGTTGTCGCCCTGTCGAACGGTGATGGCGAGCGCGCCCCAGGTGGCGGGCCCGACGATGCCGTCCGCGGTCAGGCCCTTGGACTGCTGGAAGCCCACCACGGCGCTCCGGGTGCCCGAGCCGAAGGCACCGTCCACTGCCACGGGGCGGCCGTGCGCGGCAAGCAGGTGCTGCAGCGCGACGACGTCGGAGCCCCGGTTGCCGCTGCTGGTCAGCGGGAACGCCGCCTGCGGGAAGGCCTGCGCGGGGACGCCCAGTCCGAGGAGCAGGCCCGCCAACGCGGCGAACAGCGTGATGACGCGTGCGAGTCGTCTCATGGTTTCTGCCTCACTTTCCTGTTCATTCGCCTGCTCACTTTCCGGACTGGAGGGCGCCCCAGGTGGCGGGGCCGACGATGCCGTCGGCACCCAGCCCGCGCGAGGACTGGTAGTCGCGTACGGCCTGACCGGTGCCCGAGCCGAACACGCCGTCGATGGCCACCGTCCGGGCGAGCGCGGCGGTCAGGGCGCGCTGCAGCCGGGTGACGGCCTCTCCCGTCGAGCCGCTCTGGACGGTCGGGGTGGATCCGCGGGACAGCAGGGCCGTCCAGGTCTTCGCGCCGACCACACCGTCCGCCGTGAGCCCTTTACTGGACTGGAAGTTCCGGGCGGCGGCGGTCGTGTCGGGCCCGAAGATCCCGTCGGGGGTGCCCGGGTCGAAGCCGGCGGCCTTGAGCAGGCACTGGGCGGCCTTGACCCGGTCTCCGCTCGAGCCGCTCTGGACGGTGGTGTACGCGGTGAAGTCGACGTTCGCCCCACTGCAGCTGGGTGTGGGCGTGGAGCCGTTGCCGACGTCCAGGTAGTCGCGGTCTATGTTGATCGAGTAGCCGCCGTAGGACTCGGTGACCTCGCCCGCGTACTGGTGGATCCGCTGGTGGTTGGACCAGTAGGAGGACGGCACGTAGGTACCGGTGTTGGTGTCGGCGGCGCCGTTCCACCACGCGTAGAAGAGGTGGTCGACGCGCGTGTAGGCGGCGTTGTTGTACTCGGCGGCGGCGTCCTTGATGCCTGAGGCGGCGCTGGAGTAGAAGCCCGACAGGTAGCCGCTGCTGTGCAGCCGTTCGGTCCAGCCGGACAGGTACGACAGCACGGACGCCTTGCAGGAGGCCGTGGAGGTGTACGCCTCGATGTCGCTGTAGATGGCGCTGCCCGCCGGGATGCCCAGGCCCGAAGCGGCGGTGATGGCGCCGGCCGCCGCGGTGACGCCCTGGGACCTGGCCGTGGCCGGATCGGTGGACATCTTCAGCGAGTAGCTGGTGCACGGTGCCTGGCGGCCGACATCGATGGGGAACAGGCGCCATCCGTTGTTGGTCTGGCTCGTCACCCAGCTCGCCGTCAGATTCGGCTGGGCGCAGCCGCGGAAGGAGCCGCTGATGTAGACGCCGACCGCACTGTAGGGCGAGCTCGCCTGCCAGGCGTTCATGGCGGCCTGCGAGGGCGCGGTACAGGCGTCGAAGCCCTTGCCCACGTAGCTGCCGGGTTGCGGTCCGGCCGCAGCCAGGGGGGTGGCGTCGGAGCGCCGGGCCGCGCTGGGCAGCGCGGTGCGCTCGGCGCTCCCTGTGAGCTCGGCCGAGGCGAGGACGCCGCGTACGAGGTTCTCGGTCTCCGGTGTGTGGGCTGCGGTCACGAGGACGCCGGCGTCCTCGACCGCGATCTGGATGGTGCCGTTGCTGGACGCGGCGGTCGGGGCGATGGCCTTGCCGCGCTGGGTCCGCGCGGTCGCCGCCGTCGCCTGGCCTGCGGAGCGGGCTGTGATGGGCTCCACGACGATGCCCGCCGAACGGCCGACGACTCCGGCGGGGCAGTCGTTCTGCTCGGCGGGCTCGCCCAGGTAGACGGCGGGTCTGTCGAACCGGAGACAGGCACGCGGGTTCTCGGCCAGATCGACCACCTGCCATTCGGCAGGCACCTCGATGCGGTAGCCGTGGTAGGTGACGCTCTGCAGACCCTCGGGTTGAGAATCTGCCTGGGCGGAAACGGGGGCGGCGAACGCGCCGATACCGGCTAGCACTGCCAGCAGGGCAGTTCCGGCGCGGGCGCGCCAGGGGATCCAGGACGACATCGGTTCACTCCTACTCGGATGCGGGGGGAGAGTGAGGGAGAGCGGCACGGCGGGTCTGCTCCGGTTCGGCCACGAGCGGCGCCTGCCCGTGGCCGGAGGCGGATCGGCCGCGCACCCTGCGGACGGTGCGGGCCCGCCTTCCCCGGGCCGGAGGCCGGCCCGGGGAAGGCGGGCTGCTGTGCGGGTGCGTGGAGACTCGGCGGTCAGACGCCGCAGTTGGGCGCGGACCAGGAGCGGCTGGTGCGTCCGTCCACGTGCGTGTGGTCGTTGTGGTCGGGGTAGCCGGGGCCGTAGATGCCGCCGAAGCCGTGCGAGCGAGCCCGCTGGGCGAGCGCGCAGAACGACGGGCTGCCTACCAGGTCGGCGGCGTCACCGTAGAGGTGCCGGCTGTTCGAGGCACCGCCCGCCGCGTTGTTGCAGGCCGTGGAGCGGAATCCGCTGGACACGACGATCGGCACGTCGCCCATCGCGTGCCGCATGGCCTCCAGCCTCCACATCGTGCGCAGTCCGTTGGACTTGGCCGTCGCGGCACTGACCGCACCACCGGACCAGTCGGAGTTGCAGTTGTTCAGTTCGGCGTAGGTGAAGTGGATGGGGGTGCAGTCCGGGTCCTGCAGTGCGTAGATCTTGCTGAACGTCTGGGAACCCGCGATGCCGTCCGCTCCGAGGCCGTACGCCTGCTGGAACTTGGTGACCGCGGCCTTGGTCCGCGGGCCGAAGTTGCCGTCGACGGAGAGGATCTCGCCGTAGTCGACGTGCCCGGCCACCCGGATCTGCAGCTGGGTCACGTCGGCGCCCGACATGCCTTCGGACAGGGTGCGGCCCCAGCTGTAGCACTCGTCGGCCTGGGCCGGGGCGGCCGTGGCCAGCACCCCTCCGACCGCGGCCGTCATGATCATGACAAATGATAGGGCGAGCTGGATCGTACGCCTCAACATGGCGCCTCCGTTGCGAGTCCTTCCCGATCCCCCGCTAGAGGGCTGAGGCGAGTTTGACGCCCCTCTCAGTGGCGTGTCCACACCATCCCCATCTGCCACAGGACCAGACCTCCGGCACAACTAACTTGCGAGCAAAGGGAGTTGCGATATCTGATGCAATGCGACGGACGGCCCCCGGCCGGGGTGGGTCGGCGAAGCGAGGTGACGACGCTACTGCCGGACCGTGAGGGCGGCAGCGGCGATCAGCACGGAGCACACGACGGTCATGCCGCTCAGCCGCGCCGTGAGAAGGTCGTCCCAGCGCTCCCCGTCTCCGGAGAGTCTGCGCAGAGCCGGGGTGAGCGCCCGGCCCGCTCCGAAGCCGAGTCCGACGGCCAGGGCGGGCGCGTAGGAGCCCCCGGAGAGGAGCACCGCCACCGCGATCGCGTACGGCGCGCTCGCCGAGACATAGGTGCGCACACCCGTACCGAGCTCGAAGCCGAACTGCAGCGCGCCGCGCGCCAGATGACGGCGCAGGACGTCCTGCGGGATCTGCCGGGCGTTCTGCGGCAGCCGTAGCGACAGCTTGCCCGCGTCGCGCAGCGCGGCGAGCAGGACGACCGCCACGATCAGCCCTTGCCGCACGACGGCCGGGAGCGGCGCGAAGAGACCGGACAGGAGCCACAGCACCCCGGCCGTCAGCACCCCGCCGGCCAGCAGACCGCAGGTGAACACGCCGAGGACCAGCGCCTGCCTGTACGTTGCCCGCCAACCTGGCGAGGCCAGCGCGAATGCGCTGTTACGCGTTCAAACGGAGCCGGAGAGCGAGTAGCCGGCCAGACCGCCGGTGATCGCCCAGGTCAGCACGGGGGCGTGGAGGACGGCGGCGATCACCGCGATCCCCAGGGCCGCCACGGGCAGGACGGGGTCGGTGAGCAGTACCCGTACGGCACGGGCGCCGCTCGGCCGGTCCGCGGGACGGACGGGCTCGCCCACCTAGACCGTCCCGGTCAGTGTGAGCCAGGTGTTCTTGCCGACCACGCCGTCGGCGGTCAGGCCGTGCAGGGACTGGAACGAGACGACGGCCTGCCGTGTGAGCGAACCGAAGTTGCCGTCGACGGTCAGTGCGGAACCGTGCTTGTTGAGCTGCCGCTGCGCGCCCCGCACGGCATCATTCACGTCTCCTTGGCGCACGGTGACGACCAGGACCGGCCAGGTCGCCGCGCTGACGCTGCCCGTGGGGCTGAGTCCCTTCGCCGACTGGAACGCCTCGACCTGCGCCTCGGTGTCCACCCCGAAGATGCCGTCGACATCCGTGGGATGACCGTGGTGGGCGAGCAGATGCTGGATGGTGAAGACGTCGGGTCCGGTGGCGCCACGGCCGATGGTCGGCCAGGTGACGGAACCGGGGCAGTCGCAGTCGGTGGTCCAGCGGCAGATGGACTTCACCCAGCCGGAGCCGGTGTTGCGGTACCCGTCGTGGCAGCGCCGCTCGATACCGCAGCCGCAGTTGCCGCACGCCGCGCTGTAGCGCCACAGCCAGCCGTCGTAGGTACCGGCGTAGCACTGGTTGGGCCGCAGGGTCCAGGCGACTCCGTCGGTCCGGTGGAAGCCTGTGTTCGTCCCCGAGGTCACGCACGCGTCGGCATAGATGGTGCTGGGCCCGCAGCCCGGGGAGCAGTTGTGGTCCGCGGCGTAACTGGGGCACGCACCGGTCCAGATGTCGTATCCGTCGGCATAGGCCTCCCGGGCGGCGGAGAACACCCCCAGCGCGGCGAAGCCCGCGGCGGTCGCGGCCTGCAGCACGGTGCGCCTGGACGGCGCGAAGGAGGGAAGGGCCCCGCGCCCGGTCAGGGAGCGGCGGCGGCCACCGCTCCCGGAGCGGCGCAGCGTAGGCACGTCGTCCAGTGAAGTCATGGCCGGCTCCTCGGCGTGGCGGGTGCGATGTCGTCGAGCAGCCGCAGCAGCGCGGTGGGTGAACCGAGCGGCTCGGAACGCACGATCCGGCGCTCCGGATCGATGGCCACCGCGTAGGGGGTGGCGGGTATGTCGTAGGCCGTGAACAGCTCCGGACGGTGGTCCCTGACCGGGACGGCGCCCTCGTCGGCCTGCGGTCCGGCGCCCGCGTAGAGCCCGAGCACCTGTGGAGCGGCCGCGTCGCCCTGGCGGACCGTCCAGGCGCCGGCCTCGGCGAGCACCTGGCCGCAGGTGCGGCAGTCCGCGTCGAGGAAGAGCAGCAGCGCGGCGCGGCCCGGCGTCAGGAGGCCGTCGAGCCCCGCCGGATCGGTCCGGGCCTCATCGAGCCCGGGCGCCTGTGCGCCGGGGGCGATGCCCACCCGCCCGGGGCGGTGCGGCTGTGTTCGTGACAGCTGGTGCACCTGCCTGATCAGTCCCGAGACGACCAGCGCGAGCAGCGCGATCGCCGCCCACGAGGCAATCAGGGCGCTGGTGGTGAAGTCCATCGCGTTGGCACTCCTTCGGCGGTCCGGTGCACGGTGGGCTCGGCCTGGTGGTGCGCAGGCGCCCTGGTCGACAGGTGAACGGAGGCTGCGGTCGGCTCGTGCATGGCAGCGGGCAGGGACCACAGGAGCGCGGTGCAGGCGGGAGCTGCGAGCACCAGCGTGATCAGCTCCGCCGTGGAGAGCCGTACGGGGCCCGCCCCGACGACGAGGGCGCCGGTCGTCGCGAGCACGGCGAGGGCCGCGGCCCGCCGGGTCACCCAACGGCTCAGGGGCACGTCCTGGCCGGAGCAGCCGCACGGCCCCCCGCGGCCGAGGGCGAGGACGTGCCGCGTGTAGGCGGCGTAGAGCCCGAACAGAACGGCACCCAGACCGAGTACGCACTGCAGCACGAGCTGATGCACCGTCAGGAGTGCGGCTGCGCCGGCCGCCCCCAGGACGCCCTCCGCGATCGGCAGGGTGACGGCCGCCAGTCGGCGGTTCCGCGGGCTCAGCACGCCGTGCGCCCACAGCGCGTCACCCAGTGCGGCCGGGGCGGCGACATGGGAGCCCGCACCCAGGAGCAGCGTCAGGATGACGACGGAGGCGGTCAGTCCGCCGTAGAAGCCGGTCACCGGCGGATCACCCGGTGTGCCGCAGCGTGAGTCGCCCGATGAGTTCGGGCACCCGCTCGACGGGAGTCG
This sequence comes from Streptomyces mutomycini, assembly GCF_001700505.1. Lineage (GTDB taxonomy): Bacteria > Actinomycetota > Actinomycetes > Streptomycetales > Streptomycetaceae > Streptomyces > Streptomyces mutomycini. The sequence continues at coordinate 56,211 of NZ_MAPV01000031.1, read as the reverse complement.
ACGCCAGCGGCACCACCGTGGCCCAGATCGCGGTGGAGGAGAGCACGAAGAACGGGCTGCCGTCGGACAGCGTGTCGCGGAACAGCTCGCCGGACGCGACCGCCACCCCCTTCCAGGGCGGGAGCTGGGCGGTGTGTTCCTTGGTGCGCCGTGACAGCTCCAGCAGCCCGAGGCCGGGCACCTCCTTGATCACCGTCGCGGGCCGCGCGAAGGCGCTTCCGGCCGAGGGGTCCGGCTGGAGGGTGAGGCCGTGTTCGCTCTCCGTGATGCGCACCGACCGGAGCAGCCCGAGCACCGCGGCCACGTCCAGGCCGTACAGCCGGGTCACGAGCGAGTGCCGCTCGCCACGCCACACGACGAGCGACGGCCGCTCCACGAGCCCCGTCCGTGGCTCACGCTCGACCGACTGGAAAATGCGCAGCGTGCCCTTCTGGAAGGTGAGCTCGGATTCGGGTGCCCTGATACCCAGCGAGGCGGCGACGTCGTCCCCCAAAGAGGCCGGCCCGGCAGTGAGTTCGACCAGCCGGCCACCGGCCACCACCTCGACAGCCGAAGTGCACGGCGCCTGGAGGTCGATGTCGCCCCCCAGGTGGTACGTCCCGCCATCGAGTGCGCGATGAGTGACGAATGATGCGGCCATGTGCATCCTCCCGGGGGCGGGGTCCGGTGTGACACCGCAGCCGCTGAGGAAAGTAGACAAGAGTCATGACCCTGTCAATCTTTTGGACCACCCAAGACCGGATCAGCCGCTGTGCGCGTCACGTTCCCCACCACGCAGCCGGCACTTGACCTGGTCCATTGCTCCGCAGGGGGCGTGTGGCCGGTCCATGTGACGGTTTTGAACAGCCGGCGAACGGTCGAGCTGCTGGGGCTGCGGCGCTTCAGGCGGCGACCCGTGTGCGAGAGACTCTGGCCGCAGTGGTCGGCCGACACGGCTCCCCCATCGGGCAGGAGGTCTGTCTCGACCGCTGGATCCGCCCGTGCAGAGAGGTCTCCCACTGCGAAAGCGGTGACCGAGCCCATTCCCCAGGCATGGCGACCCGGACGCCGAAGCCGTTCCCCGAGGCCCTGGCCCTGTCCGGGGAAGCCTGGCGTGAGGGTGGGCGGTCAGGGCGGGTAACCGACCGCAGTGGGCCCAGCCTCCCCGGCTGCCGATGTGACTGGTCGCGGGCCCGCCGAACGCCTGGACTGCGCGACCAGCCCGGGCAACCAGGCCACCACCACCGGACGCCACATCGGCCTGAACGTCGACAACTTCGACCGGCTGCCGTACTCCGACGCCACCAGCGCGGCCAACGGCTCTGCCTCACCCGCGGCCCCGGCCCGCGACACCCACTCATCGGCGACCGCGACATCCAACATCCAGCAGATCCGCCGCGCGCTCCACGCCGCACCGGGCCGTCAGTACCCTCCGGGGCCCCTGGTCATCACGGTGGCGGCCGCGGTCCACCAGAGTTTCCCGTCGTACCTTGATGCCCCTCGGGCCCACCGCCTCGATACCCTGGTGGGCCATCAACGTATCGGCATTCACACAAGGCAAAGCATCGGTGACTCTGGTTGCCACGCGTTGCGGCATTGTTGGCCGGTGTTGAAACCTGCCGGGGCCCTCGTGCGCGGGGTGGCGGCCGGGCAGGCTAGTTTGCTCGGATGAGTCTCCTTGATGATGTGGCCGAGCGCGACGGCTGGCGGTGCTGGGTGTGTGACGAAGCGGTCGACCCCGACGAATCGGTGAACGACCCGCGGGGGCCCAGCGTCGACAGCCGTACTGCTGACCGGAAGGCCAAGGTCGCCGAGCGGCTGGCGCACCGCGGATGCAACACCCGCAAGGGCGCGGTCAAGGTGGTCATCGCCTGGCCGGACCACCTGTACGTGGTCGAACCCGCGCCGCTGATCACCGTTGCCGGGAGGCTGGAGCGCAAAGGGGGCCGCGAGATGGTGGGCCGTTGTCCGACCAAGCGGGACGCCCAAGAGGCAGCGGATTGGCTGGTGGACCGGTTCTCCCGACTGGTACCGGGGCTGCCGGTGACCGCTGCCATCGAGCCGGGCGGCGGCCAGTTCCTAGTCACCCTGGCCACCGGCCGCCGCTGACCAAAACCAGCACACACTCGCGTCCAGCTGAACCGCCGGCCCATAGCTCGCTGTGCTGGCACAAGGCGACCCAGCATTGCTCGCCCGTGCCCAGCTACGGGTCGATGTCACCGATCGCCGCAGCCATGACCGAGGCCGGACACACAGCGCCCGCTTCTGGGACGACCTGGGACTTCCGGCGCTGGTGGAGGCATCACACTTGAAGGAAGGACACACATGGCTCGCCCTTACAACCCCGGACCGAAACAGTTCGTCTTCACTGTCGGTGATGGCAACGACCAGCAGGTCTCCGTAGGCGACCCTCAGGAAGCGTACGTAGAATTCTCCGCGTTCTTCCGAACTCGAGATTCTGATACGTACACCATCGAAGATGAAGCGGCGAGCCAAAGCTTGGTGCTCATGCCCGGTCAAGGTGTGATCGCCCGGATCGAGGTGGCGGATCAGCCTCGGTCGGAATACCTCCAGGTCGATAGGGCTAATCGCTACTTGCCGAGCGCGATGCTGTTTTTCGAGAACGGATATTCCGGCCTCGACTACTTCGGCCAGTGGTTCTCGGACCTCGCGGACCTCGACGCGTCACCGGAGACTCGCGGTGCTACTCGCGCCGCCACGATCACGACCGAATCCGCGGCAATCGAAGAAATAGCTCGGATCTGGGCGGATTCGGGCACCGTGGACCCGGGCAACCAGTACTACGTCTTCTTCGACTCACATGATGCCGGCGATGACCGAGCTGAACGAGCCGAACTCCTCAAGTTGATCGAATTCCTCGGTATCGAACGAGTCGACGCCCCGGCCGAGGCTGCCGATGGCGAAGTCTGGGTGCGCACCGACACGCGCCTCGACGTCGAATTTGAACGGTGGTCATGAACAGACGGCTCAGGATGGGGCCACAACGTCGCCGTGATGCCCGCCGCGGGCCCAAGGCCAACCGTGTCCAGCCGGTGCCGTTCCGGAAATGACTCGCCTACGCGTCGACCAGTGATTGCTGTATCCCTCTGGTGGTGCGTGGTCTGCGGTTCCCATCTGGTCGCATCCTGTCGAGGTCGGTGCCGGATCGAAGTTGCCCTGTACCGGAACTCGGTGGAGGTCAGGTTCAACGTCTGACCCGCCCAAGGACGGGCCTGCTCGCTCCGGGCGGCGTGGGTGTACACGAAAGCGGCCGGTCAGATAGGTGCAGGGGGGAGTCGCGGGTCTCTTCCGATGGGGAAGACTGAGTCCATGAGAGACATAGTTTTCACGCGCGGGAGCGGCTGGATCCCGAACGTGATCCGCGAGGCCGGTGAGCTGAAGCTGATGCTCGGTGCCGGGGCCGACGCCAACCATGAGCCTCGCACGTTCACGTTCTCGATCGGGGAGGCCCATCTTGCGGTGATCCGGGAGGACCTGGCCAGACATCTACTGCTGTGGAGTGCGGTCCTTCCGCTGTGCGACGCAGCCGGAACCCGGGACCGGCTCGACGAGAACGCTGCCGTCGCGCTCCTGGACCCGATCCTCCTCTCCGTGCCCGCGGACGTCGACGCGCTCTTCCAGCGCATCCGGTGGGACAGGGGTCGACTCATCGCCCATGGAGCTGACATCGGTCTGCTCGAGCGCGGTCAGGTCTGCGCGGCGATGGGCGCGGCGACAGAGACGTCCGACGGGAAACGGGCTCAGGAGTACCACGCGAACCGTCGTCGCGCCGAGCGCGGAACAGTGCTCGGTCCACTCGACGCCGCGATACTGAGGTACACGGGCCAGTACCTGCACGGCGCGACGGTTCCGAAGCGGATGCCCGATACCGTCGACCCCGCGCTGCTGCCCGAGGTCATGCGTGTGATCGCCACCGCGGAGCAGGCATGCGCCGGGATGCGGATCGGCCGCGATCCGCGACGGGGAAAGCGCGCCACGGACAAGCGCGACTGGGACCGGATGGCGACGACGGTCGACGCGGCCGTGCGCCGCGCACACCCTGAGCTCGTCGATGACGCGGTGCGTACCGTGAGCTTCCTGATGTGCTCGGAGGCCGCGGACCGCTCCAGGAGCACGCCCATGGAGGATGACGAGGAGGCAGCCGGCGACCGCGCCGACTTCGGCGACAGCGCGAGGAAGACGACCCTGTCGTTCACCGACGACAAGGGCGTCGAAAAGAAGTGGATCCAGGACAATCCCCGCACTGCCACCACGGAGTTCTGGGAGTTCGTCCGCGATCGCTCTGCCGCGGACAACGAAGTGTTCACCATCGAGGACGAGGAGATGGGCGAAGGGATCCAACTCCACTTCTACGCGGACTCCATCGCCCGGATCACGACAGTGCACGAGGGCGACGGCGAGTCGGATCCGGAATACCGGGTCGAGTACAGCCTGGTCGACGGGATCAGCGGGTACCGGAACCTGGTGAGCGCCTTCGTCCGCGGCGGCTGCGCCGCACTTGAACAGCACGGCTCCTGGATGTCGGATACCGCTGAGTTCGAGCGCGCGCGCCAGCAGCGCGACGCCAAGTAGCCGTCGACGCTTGCCTGGGCGTTGGAGGATCCCTGTTCACCACTTTCCCGGGCCCAGGTCTCGGCTTCGGCGGGGTCGACCATGCCGTGCTCTTCCGGGGCCAGCCGGGCTGCCTGGCCCGAGCGGTTGCTGTTGTTCATCCGGCATCAGCTCCCCCCTCCCACCTCCGCTGCAGGTCCAGCAGGCTGCTGCGCGGCGATTACGGCAGCCAGCGCGCCGCCTGTTCCCGGGTGACCCGGGCCGCGTCTACCCACCAGTGTCCGGCGGCCTTGTCCCACCGGGCCCTGAGCAAGCGCTTCGCATCGTCCTTCTGCTCGTACGGGACCTTGAGGTACAGGCGGCCGTCCCGGACCAGCCCCGGGTACTCCTTGGGGCAAGGGGGTCCTCTCTATGGTGTCCAATCAATGGGGGGCCGCATGTGACGAAGTGCTGTCCAGCGCCTTCTCCGAGGCTTATGCCAGCGGTAGCTGAAGGCGTATCACGTGCCCGGCAACAGCATGAGTGGAATGAGTCATGGCTGCAGCGATCGCAATGCTGGAAGAGCTCCGGGGCCTCGCCCCGCTGACGGCCGCGGGCGCGGCGTCCCGGTTCCTGGCTCAGGAGTGGACGCCCGGGGGGCAAACTCCGTCACGGTGTGGAGACGTCGTGGGACAAGGGCCGCGTTGGGGCCTGGATCCAGACGTTCACCAGTGGGACGGTCAGCGTCTCGTTCGCCGTCTGGATCCGCGACATCGACGAGTCGGGCTACTTCGACGACCTGGAGACCGTCTACGAGCAGGGAGAGCAGGCGCTGGCCGACTTCCTGCCCGAGATCGAGGAGTCCTCTCTCGCCGGCCACCTCGTCGACGCCGAACAGACAGCGGCGGACAAGGACGAGTTCATCACGGTGAAGAAGTGGACCCTCGACGGCCGGACCCTGACCGCCGGTGTGATCCAGCAGGACACCGATCTTCCGGTGACGGTCGTTGTGGCGCTGGAAGAACCCGGCATCGCGTGACCCACCCCGGCCGTTTGGGCGCCCGGGCCCCCACCAGGGGGCCCAGGGACGCCCTGCCGCGCCGGGAGCTCGGCGAACTGGCGTCCGTTGAACCGTGTCGCGGTTCTCACCGCGAGCGAGGAGGTTGGCAACGGCGAAGACTCCTCGATGGTCTGCCGGACGTTCCCGAAGGCGGGGCGCCGCAGCCGCTGGGCACCTCGCGGGCGTGGGCCTGGACGGACTGGGTCCCGTAGGCGCCATGGCTGAGCCATCGTGGGGGCCCTTGAGGTGGCTCCTGCTCGGTCGGCCCGGCCTTGATCGCTTCCCCTTCTGCGTCGGCCTGTTCCTTCGCCCGCTGGGAGTGCCGTTGCCCCTCGTCACCCCAGGAATGGTCGCCGCCGCGCACGCCGAGGAGTCCGCACGATGAGCCGCATGGTGTGCGCTGTGCTTCTGGCCGCTGGGCCAGGGTGGATCCTTGCTGATGCAGGGCGATAGATGTGGGGCGACATTGGCGCCACTGTCTGGCCGAGGGTGCGAGCGTTTGCAGCCGGGCCCGACCACTGAATACAGCTGGTTGGACGCTCAGGCAAGATCACCAGCAGACAGGGGAGCAGTTGGCCGCTCGCCCACCAGGCTGGGAAAACGCGGTGCTCATTTTGGCGCGGCCGGACCCCCTTAGCCGAGGAAACTCAACCGCACCTGACGGTTGTTATTAGAGATGTTGGTGTCCACCAAACTCCGTTAAGGCAACCTGCAGGATAGCCGCCGAACACCTCTCAGGCCGCACGGTCTTCTATCGGGACGGCCGGATGGTGCGGATGCCCCGAGCGACTGGCAGTCGCACCTGGGCGCCAGTCGCGATGCCCTTCGAGGCAGCCAGCCACGCCCATCCGGTGGTCAAGTCTGAGTACCTGCTGGTTGCGCTCGACGAGTGCCGCCAGTTGCACACCGGCTTGCGCTTCAGCCCGGATCCCGTCACCGCCAACCAACTGCCGTCGGCATAGGGGCGGTGGACCTCGGTCGGATGCGGGGGCGCACGCGCAACATCCCGGTGGTCACCACGCCCCAAACAGCACCCGATTCAGGGAGTAGCGCCCCTCACCTGCGGAGAAGGAAACGGGAAACAGCATCAATCGCCTTGTCCGTCCGGCTGGCACTGCCGCACTCTTACCTGCGAACGCCTTCGCCTGGACGGTCGGTCAGGAGAGTTCCGTGCCACAGCCGTCCACCGGGTTCGGCGAGGAGCTGAGAAAGCGTCGTCTGGACGCAGGACTCAGCCTCACCACACTGTCCGGCGCCGTGCACTACAGCAAGGCGCAGCTGAGCAAGGTCGAACGAGGCATCAAGGCTCCCAGCCGGGATCTCGTCCGTCTGTGCGACGCCGTCCTCCAGGCCGACGGAGCACTCGTCGCCCTGGCCACCAAACCTGTTGCCGACACACCGCTTGTGCAGACTCCCGACGCCATCGATGAGGAGGAGTGGACCATGCAATTGTCACCGGATGGCCCGAGCTGGTTTCAGCCCTTAGGACGGCGACAGGTCGTGGGGGCAGGCGCCGCATCGCTGATGAGATTGGGCATGGGCGGCCCGGGACCGGTCGCCCCTGCTGCAGGTGCGGGCATGCTGGAGGCGTCCCGCTCTCTGTTCACGCACTACCGGCGTCTGGGGCAGAGCGTCGAGCCCGGGTATCTGCTTCCCGGCCTGATCGCCCAGACACACACACTGCGGGAACTGTCCCTGCATGTCGATGACGGCACCCGCCGGGATTTGTTGGCGCTCGGCTCCCGCTACGCCGAGTACGTGGGCTGGCTGATGCAGGAGACAGGCGACGAGCACGCGGCACTCTGGTGGACCCAACGCGCGGTGGATCTCGCAGCCGCCGGCGGCGACCACGCACTGGGCGGCTACGCATTGGTCCGCAGAGCGCTGATCACGTTGTACCAGGATGACGCGGCGCAGACGATCGCACTGGCGCAGCGGGCCCAGAGCGACGCGCTGCCACCGCGGATCCGCGGGCTGGCGGCGCAACGCGAGGCGCAAGGCCATGCACTGGCAGGCGATCGTGACGCCTGTCTGCGCGCCCTGGACCGGGCCCGCACGCTTCTTGTCCGCAAGGAAGGCGGCGCCGATACTCCGGTGATCGGCAGCATGCACCTGCCAGACTCGGTCGGCATGGTCACCGGCTGGTGCCTGGTCGACCTCGGCCGTCCACGGGAGGCAGCTGCGGAACTGGACCGGCAGCTCGCCCTGGTCTCTCGGGACGCGGTCCGCACCCAGGTGCGGTACGGGATACGACGGGCTCTGGCCTATGCGTCGGACGGCGAGATCGACCACGCGTGCGCTGTGACGGAACCGCTTCTTGTCGGGGTAGCCACGGTCCGGTCCGCGACCGTCACGATCGATCTTCGGCGTCTCGCCCGTCTCCTGGCTCGGCATCCCACGCACGCTGCAGTACGCCGGCTTGCTCCGCGCCTCGGCACCTTAACGCGCCCTCCCGCATCCTGAAGAGAGGCTTTGAAATGACCGATGTATTCATCAACTACCGCACAGGGGACGGCGACAAGACGGCCGCCCTGATCGACCAGGAGCTCTCGCGTCGCTTCGGCAGTGGCCGGATTTTCCGAGCCTCGAAGTCCATCGCTCCCGGTCAGGCATATCCCGATGAACTGCTGACGGGCCTGCGTCGCAGCGCGGTGGTTCTGGCTGTCATCGGCCCGGACTGGACGAATTTTCAGAGCCGGCTGCACGACCCCGAGGACTGGGTACGCAAAGAGATCATGGAGGCGTTCGACTGTGAGCTTGCCGTCGTCCCCGTACTCGACGGCCGGAAGACCGACCGGCTGAACAAAGCCGACCTGCCTGACGAACTGGCCTGGCTTACAGAGATCCAGTCCGTCCCGTTCAGCACACATGACACCGAGGCAGGCCTGAAACGCCTTGGTGACGTGGTGGCCGACATCGTCCCGGGTCTGCGCGACCTGGACCGGGACGCCGTCTCCCCACTCACACCGGACTCGGTGACCAACTCGATCGAAGAAGTGAGCGGCACGGCCGTACAGAGCCGTGACTTCACCGGCGACGTCGGTGGCACCGTCATCAAAGCCTCCACCGGGCCCGTGCACACGGGCCAGGGCGACATCTATCAGAATTCCCGCAATGAGTCGGGTGGCCGGCACTTCTCGGGCAACGGGATGACGTACTTCGAGGGCGATCACCACGGTGACATCAGGCACCGGTTCGGTGCAGCCCAAGAACATGAGGGCGACGATCGGTGAGCGAGCGCAGCGGCAGTACGTGGGTCACCAGCACGAGCGGGGCCCTGCACAACGGCACCGGGGACATGTACGTCACCTTCGGCGCCGACCAGCGGAGCTCGGGCAGACCTTCCTTCCGGCGCGTCGCCGATGACCAGCTCGCGTGGCTTCGGCGCGTGCTGGTCGCTCCGCCCGGCATGGGGAACGCCCGCCTCCAACTGGCCCGCGCTGGCACCGTGATTCTGGACGGCGCACCTGGCAGCGGCCGGACTTCCGCGGCCCGTGTACTCCTACGCGAACACCACACGGACGTCGGCGCCTTCCGGGAGCTCTTGCCAGGCGAGGAAGGCGAACTGCCCCTCACCGACCCGGAGCTGGTCGGAGCCGGCGACCGCCTTCTGCTGGATATGTCGGCCGCTGAGGTCGAACGGTGGGCCGCCGCTCGGGCCGATCTCTCCGCCCTCCGCAAGGCGGTACACGAGCAGCACGCACATCTCGTGGTCGTCATGCCTTATGGGGGAATCCTCGACTCCGACCTGCAGCAGTACAGGATCGAGATTCAGCAGCCATGCCGCGCGCGGGTCCTGCGGCGGCACCTTCGTGTGCATGGGGTGCCGAGCGAGCATTACCTCCGCCCGGATGCCACAGTCACGGAATTCGTCAACGAGCAGAGGCCACTGCGGGAGATAGCGGACTTCGCCGACCTGGTGCGGCGTGCGCGCGAGGCCGCCGCGCGGGACGAAGGGTTCGCGCAGTGGTGCACGACTGCGCACAAGGCGCGGGCCGACCGGCGAGAAGAGGTCGCCACCCTCGTCGCCACGTTGGGCGACAGTCCTCAGAGGGCACTGCTGATCACCGTCGCCATGCTCCACGGCGCTCACGCCGACGTGATCCATCGCGCCGCTCAACTCCTGCTGGATACTGTGGGCCTGCCGCCCGACGATGTTCCGCTGCTGCAGCGTAAGGATCTCGCAGAGCGCTTGGTGGAAATCTCCGCCGGTGTCGGACCGGACGGTCACGTGCGGTTCGGGGAGTTGGACCACGACTCCACCGTCCGCGCCCACTTCTGGGACCACATGCCCGACCTTCGCCAGTATCTGGGCATGTGGACCGCGCGCAGCATGGCGCTGAACGGCCCGCACATCACCCAGGAACTCCGCGACGGCCTCGTGGCGAAGCTGGCCGGAGAGTATCTACGGACGCGTCGCCCGGAAGGACTGGCGTCGCTGGCCGAAGCCTGGGGCTCGACGGCCGCGAGCAAGGCTGGGCTGGAGGCAGCCGTCCAAGCACTCACCTGTGGTCTCGGTGATCGGGTACAAGCACGGAGCTTCCGAGGCTGGATCTACCAGTGGTGCACCGGCAAGCAACTCAAGGAGCAATTCGCCCAGGTCCTGGTCCAGGTCTGTGCCGACGTCGTCGCAGCCGGCCACCCCGACCAAGCCATGCTCCGGCTGTACTACCTGGCTCGCCGCGAGCACAGCACCGGCAGCGCGCTGCATGCGCTGAGCGACCTGGTGGAGACGAGCCACCGACTGCGCCGTAGGTTGTTTCACCGGCTGGCACGCTCCGAACTCTCGCGGGCTGACCTCGGCATTTTCCTGCGAGTCGGAGTCGCCGAAGCTCTGACCGACCCGTACGACAACGGACGCACGCTGGTGGAGGAAGAGAGCGTGCAGTCTTCCGTGACCACCTGCTGGCGCGCCGTACTGAACGGGTTGCCTCGGCCGACCTGGCAACCATACGCGGAACGCTGGATGCACGCAGCGGCTGATGACGGGCACGAGGGTGACCTCTTGCTCGAACTCCTCGTCAGTGCCGCCGACCGGTGCGAGGGCCGACGAGGTGCAGCCTTCGCCGCGCTCTACGCGAGCGCCCGCGACGCCGAACGCACCGCGCCCGTCGGATCCTCGCGCGCCGCGCTCACTACCGACCTGCTACTTCAGAAAATCTGCTCAGCTCAGCGCCTGAGCCGCCCGACCACACCGCCTCGCGCGGAATCAACCAGGGGGACCGAACCGTGACCACCGGACACAAGACGACAACCGTCTTCCTCACCATCCTGTGCGGTCTGGTGCTGACCATTTTCGGCCTGACGGAACAGTGGCCCACATGGGCTTGGCCGCCCCTTGCGGTGATCCTCGTCGCGACCCCCGGCGTGGCTTTCAAAATCGCCGGGCGTCGCCGCGGCTCCGTGCCAGTCGCCTTCGAGGAACACCACACGGCGGCTCCCATCGAGCGCACGGAGCACCACGTCAGCCGAGTGGCACTTCCCAGTCAATGGCCCGACTACGACTTCTTGATCTCCGCAACTGTTCGCTGGTACGCCCTCGACGCTTCCCGTCCCGGCCGGGTACTGAACCCGGCGGGACTCGCCGTCGAATCCGTACTGGACCGTGCCCGAGTGGTCACCGAGCAGCGGGAGCCCGGTCGGGTCTCACTCGTCCAGCACGAGCTGAGCGGTGCGCTCAGCTCGCTGCTTCCTGACAGCACGGGGCAGCTCCACGCCATGGCGGAGGATGTGCGGCTCACCCTGCACGAGCACGACCAGGAACGCCTGGACAGCCTCGCCGGGGTACGCAAGGACCAGGCAGTCTGGGAGCACCAGCGGAAGTACGAGCAGAGCAAGCGCAAGTACCTGGGCGAAGACGTACTGAAGGACACCGGCAGCGCCGTGGTCTGGTGGCTAGCCAAGAACGACGAAAAGGTCGAGAGGACTGTGGAAGACCTCGGCCTGCTCGCCCGGCTTACTTCCGCGGCCAACGACACCGACGTTCCCGAACGGCTGCGGGACCTCATCCCGCAGCCGCGTGAGGTGGAGGACGGCCAGGTGCTTGCGGATCGGCAGGCAGCCCCCTTCGGCCGAGCGCCGACGGCCGCGGACCACCTCGCGGACGCGCTGACCGCTCTCAACCTCGAGGACGCGGACACCCAAAGGAGGTTGCTGGCCAAGCAGTTCGCCGACGCCATCAGGGACCAGGACCAGCATGAGACGGCTGACGATCTGGTGCGCAGGTTCGACCCGCCAGCGACCTTCACCCCAGACGGCGGGGAGCCTCCGGACAGCCCGGGCGGCGCAAACCGACCAACGTCCGGGCTCTGACACTAGGAGAAGAAGCAATGGAAACCGAGTTCGCCGCGCTTGCCGCCTCGGGAGCAACCACGTTGGTCTCACTGATGGTCACCGACTCCTGGACACAGGCGCGTGCGGTCGTCGGACGGCTCTTCTCGCGTGCTGATGCAGGCGGCACCATGATCGCCGACCTTGACGCCACACGGACCAGGCTGCTTGCCGCCGACGCCGGCGACGCGCAAGCCACCCGTGAGATCACGGACCGATGGCACACCGACCTGTACAGACTTCTGCAGACGGCCTCCGTCACCAGCGCCGAGCTGCATGAGGCGCTGACCTCTCTCCGGCAGCTGGTCAACACATCCGTGGCCCGCCCGGTACTTGTATACAACAACGTCAACGGTGGAGTTCAGCACGGCCCTGTGATCCAGTCAGGCCGGATCACGGGGCTCACCTTTCATGTCCGTGATACCAGTGTCCCGGTGCAAGACTGAGATGTGCACGAACCGGCCTCACTTACGGGCCATCGGCTCAAGTGGCCTTTATCTCAAGCGGGGGTTCGTTGGAGAAACGCCCACGGTCCGGCGTCCCACGTGGCGCTCCCCTCGCCGCATGCTGCCGCCTCCGTATCGACTGCCTATCTCGACGCTGCGTACCCGGAGCCGTGCCGACATCCGCGCGCAGCTCGCACCAACGCCACGCCAGCCAAGCAGCCGGGGAGACGTCAGGAGGAAAGAGCAAGGGGCACACATACCTCAATAGCCGATGGGCTGAGCAAGACGCCACGAGACTCCGGTAGCGCAGCGATCAAAAGAGGTGCCCACGCAGCCCATCATTGAGCAATGATGTTCGCAGAGTGATCAAGACGATCGGGGGATCTGCCATGCATCTGAGCCGCGTGAAGGTGAGCGGTCTGCGCGCGAGCGCAGAGACTCCAATGAGCTGCGACCTACCCGGCAGATTCAGCGTGCTGATCGGTGCGAACGGTGCGGGCAAGACGACGCTCACGGACGCTCTCTACCTCGCACATCCAGGGAGCCGGTTTCCCGTGCTGCCGAGGCCGACTTCGGCCGTTCTGGCATCACCTGATGCCGGCGTGGAGCGCAGCGTGGACATCACCTATGCGCTGGGGGACGACCTCGCTGCGGAGGGTCGGCTTGGCCGCGAGATTCACACCACGGGGCACCGGCGCCTCGGTGGAGAAGCCGAATCTTGGAGTGTTTCCCTTCACCGTCAACTAGGGACGGTGACCTCTCGCCTGGCCAACAGCCGCGGAGTTGAGCGGAACGACCGCTTCAAATTGATCTACCTTCCCGCCTGGCGTCATCCGCTGGACGAACTGGCCCGACGCGAGGTACGCATCCTGGTCGAGCTGCTACGGGCGCGCCAGCAGGAACTCCACGGCAGCCGGAACCTAGTGGCTCTACGGGCTCGCGCCTCTCGGCTCTTGGAGGACCTTGCAAAGGACAGCTTGATCGATGCCGTAGAGGCTCGAATCGGAGAACACCTGGGCAGGTTGTCTGCGGGGGTAAGTCCACAATGGCCCTACGTCCGTGGCCAGGTCATCGACGACACCTACCTCGCGCGCGTCCTGGAAATCATGCTCGCTGTCATCGAAGGCCGCTCCGCAGCCCGGCCCCTGGAGGTCTCCGGGCTGGGGTATGTCAACCTCCTACATATTGCGGTGACGTTGGCTGCAATACCGGACTCCACCGAAGTCCCCCTCTCTTCGCCGAACCCGCCGGAAGGAACCGGCGATGATGAGGTCCCCTCAGCGGATGAGCAGGTGAGGCAAGCCTTCGAGAACCTGGCGCAGGCACAAGCCGAAGCGGCTTCCGAGGAAGACTCCTTTTTCTCCTCGGCCCCTTTTCACGCGACGGTCATCATCGAGGAGCCCGAAGCACACCTCCACCCCCAGCTACAGCACTCGCTGGTGCGTTACCTGCGCAGGACCGTCAAATCGCGACCCGAGCTGCAGGTGATCCTTACCAGTCACGCGACCGACATCATCACCGCATGCGACCCTGCGGAACTCGTCGTCGTGCGCCGCACCAGCTACGGAAGCGTTAGCCGCTGCGTCAAAGACGTCCTCCCACCCCAGCATCGCGATGCCACGCTGCGCATGGCCAGACTGCATCTCGACGCGAGCCGTTCATCGGCACTTTTCGCCGAACGCCTACTCCTGGTCGAAGGGGTGACTGAAGGCGCTGTCGTGCGGGAATTCGGCCGAGCCTGGGCAGCAGAGGACGAAGCGAAGCAAGCCTTCATAGACGCCCTGAGCATCGTCCCCATGGGCACCAAAGTAGGTCAATGGGCCGCCCATCTCCTGGCGACACCAGGGGCAGAGTTGTGCACGAAGCTTGCCATCCTCCGTGACAGCGACAGCGACCTCCCCTTCGACAGAGCGCGCGATACGCCCAAGTGGGTAATCGAGCACGACGCATCAGTCGTCCAAGCCTTCATCAGCCACCCCACCCTCGAGCCCGCGATCACTCCCGGCAACGAGGACCTCATCGAAGAAGCCCAGCAAATGATGGACCCTAAGCACCCGTTGGCCGAAGTCACCACCGACAGCGTCCGCGCCTACTTCGGTAGCCGAAGGACTGGCAAGGACGGAGAGGAAGCTGTCAAGGAAGGACGTGGCGCACGGCGAAAGGCAGAGTTCGCTCTGACACTTGCCGCCCTGCTCCGCGAAACGAACGACAGCGATCGCGAAGCGGCCGACAGCACATCCCGTGTCTCCGTACCCGACCACCTCCAGAAGCTCTTCGACTTTCTCTACCCTGCTGCCCCACACACTGCCACTGCCGACCTCACGCCCGATGAGTACGCCATGGAACCGCCCGCGTGGCTCGCGCCGGACAACATCTGGGACGACTCGCCAGACGACCCTGGTTGGGACGACGAGCTTGACGATCCCGCGTTCTGGCAGGAACAGGAACCCAGCGACGAGGAGCGAGAGCCCGTGTCAGCATCAGTCGATGCGGACGACGCCACATCCTGGGACGATCTTCCACGCGCACGCCCGATGCAGCACGATTACACAGCAAGCCGCCGACCGGGAAGCTGGCCAAAAGAGGCACAGACATCCGTTCAGTGGCCACAAGGGCAAAGCAATGCCTAGCGGCAGCAACGGAATTCGCACCCTGACACCACAGCAGCTCACGGCTTGTGACAGTCCGCAACCCCGCGTCTACGTCGAAGCAGCGCCCGGCTCCGGAAAGACCACCGTGTCAGCTCTGCGGTTCGGCCTGCACCGCTTTACCGCTCCAACCGACCGTCGGGCAGTCGTAGCAGTCAGCTTCACCAGGTCAGCCACCGAGGAACTGCGAACGCGTGTCATCCGGCAATGGGGCCCGTCATCAGTGACCTGGCCGCATCGCATTGTGACCCTGGACACCCTACTGTGCGATCTTCTCTTCCATCTGCTCCACTACGGCGTTCTGCACTGGCCGGGGGGGCACACAGAACTTGAGGTCTTGGACACCTGGCGGACCACGCTCCCTACGAAGTCTGGCCGTATAAGGCCCGTACTGCAGGTCGACAAAGGTCAGGTCGTCGTCAGAACCGTCAACGAATCTCAGTCCACGAGCCATCCTTCAGCTACGGACTTCAAGCGAGCTGTCTCTGACGGCAGATGCACTCACGACAACGTAAGGGAGGCTCTGCAAGGAGCACTGACGGGAAACTCCGCGAGGCAGGCGCTGATCTCCTACTTTGAGTGCAACGTGCGTTCACTGACGGTGGACGAAGTATTCGACGCTAACGACCTGGACCGAGACGTGTTCTCGCTTGCCTTGTCGGGGTGTAGCTTCCTCACACTGGTCGGTGATCCCTGGCAAGCTCTCTACCAGTTCAGAGGTGCACGTCCCGCCGCCATGAAGGAGTACATCAGCGAGAGCGGCTTCACCCCACACCACCTGGACGAGTCATTCCGGTGGGGCAACGACAGGCAGGCATGGCTCATGCGGCGGCTGCGCCGGCGGATGCCCATGACACTGCCGCCTGGCTCTGCCCACGACGCCGATGTAGTCCTAGCACACAGATGGAAGACTCTGTGGGGCTCCGATCCTCGCGTCCTGCCCCTCGCCATCAAGCCCGGCGTGGGTCAGGTCCAGGAAGCAATATGCACCCTGCTTCTCAATGAGATCACTCAGAACGCGCTCGGCCAACAGGCGGTATTCCTGCACGATGCTCTGGTCACACTCAACATCGAGAAAGAGGCACTAGCGACAACGCTCCACCCCTACCTGCAAACGGCCATCACTCACCTCAAAAGCGCCATCCCGCCGTCACTGGTGTGGCAGACCCTTATAGACGGTCTGGCCCACTGCGTTCCGGCGGTCGCTGCGCAACAGCACGGGCGCAAGCCGCTCCGCGCACTGGCTCTTCTGCAACTCCGCCTTGGCGATGCCGAATTGGTACCTGGCCTGACCTGCCACCAGTCCAAAGGGCGAGAGTGGAACAAGGTAGCCATAAAGCTGAGCGAGGCAGACGCCTCGGCCCTCGCGCTCGGCCTAGACCCCGCGCAGGCCGACCATCGCGCCCTCTACGTGGCACTCACGCGTGCTCGCTTTGGCACGCTTGCCCTCACATAAGGTGCACTCACACAAAGACACCAGGCAGCAGGCATTGTCTCCGTACAGCGTGATACCTATCCCTCCCGGGCGGCGGCCGACGCTCCAGGCGGTGCCGCGGTCCCACTCGGCAGCGGCTGGCGTGCAGTTCGACGGCTTCAGCTCAGCCAGGGACTCTGCTGCCCCAGAGTTGTCTAAGTTGCTGACCCTCGACTCGACCAGACAGACAGACTGCCAAGTCCCCAGCTCCAGCTTCCCGCCGATGACCGGCAGGGTGGCGTGTGGTGGTACGAGTGCCGGGAGTACATGGTCGCGGCCGTGGCCGGGGCTCCCGTGCCGGTGGCGCCAGCGGTCATCGGCGGGGAGGAGTGTCTGCAGGGCGGCGAGGAGGTCGTCGTCGCTGCCCGCACCGGTCTCCAGGATGGCGATTCCGGCGGTGGCGTGGGGTACGAAGACGTTGAGCAGGCCGTCTTTGCCGTGAGCGGCGCGGGTGAGGAACTGCTCGCAGTGCTCGGTCAGGTCCAGGACCGTCTCGGTCCGTCCCGTGGTGAGGCTCAGCAGGTGGGTGGCGAAGTTGTCGGACATCGTTCCATTCTCTCGTCGCCCGGGAGGATCGCGCGCCGGGAAGATCCGGGGCGCTGCCGAGGTTGGTAGAACCGTGAACAACTTCGGGACGCGTGAGCTGGACGTGGTCGTCATCGGCGCCGGCCAGGCGGGGCTGTCCGCCGCCTACCACCTTCGGCGCGCCGGTCTCCGGCCGGACCGCGACTTCGTCGTGCTGGACCACGCGCCCCGGCCCGGCGGCGCCTGGCAGTTCCGCTGGCCCTCGCTCACGTACGGCAAGGTGCACGGCATGCACTCCCTGCCCGGCATGGAGCTGACGGGCGCCGATGACAGCAGCCCCTCGTCCGAGGTGATCGGCGCGTATTTCGACGCGTACGAGAGCCGGTTCGGTCTCCAGGTGCACCGTCCGGTCGACGTGAACGCCGTACGCGAGGGTGAGGGGAACCGGCTGCTCGTCGAGACTTCCGAGGGTACGTACGCCACGCGCGCACTGATCAGCGCCACCGGCACCTGGGACCGGCCGTTCCGGCCTCGCTATCCGGGCCAGGAGACCTTCAGGGGGCGGCAGTTGCACACCGCGGACTACCCGGGGCCTGCGGAGTTCGCGGGCCTGAGGGTGGTCGTGGTCGGTGGGGGCGCGTCGGGCACACAGCATCTGATGGAGCTCGCCGAGGTGGCGGCGGAGACGTACTGGGTGACGCGCCGCCCCCCGGTGTTCCGGGAGGGGCCGTTCGGCGAGGAGCAGGGGCGGGCCGCTGTGGCCATGGTGGAGGAGCGCGTACGCCTCGGGCTCCCGCCGCAGAGTGTGGTGAGCGTGACGGGGCTGCCACTCAATGACGCCGTCCGGCACGCACGCGAGCAGGGGGTCCTGGACCGGCTCCCCATGTTCGAGCGGATCACCCCCGAGGGTGTGGCCTGGTCGGACGGCCGCACGGTCGAGGCGGACACGATCCTCTGGGCGACCGGCTTCCGGGCAGCCGTCGATCACCTCGCACCACTGAAACTCCGCGAGCCGGGCGGCGGCATCCGCGTCGAGAACACCCGGGCGGTGCGGGACGCGCGCGTCCATCTCGTCGGGTACGGCCCGTCCGCCAGCACGATCGGCGCCAACCGGGCAGGGCGGGCGGCGGTCCGCTCGGTCAACCGGTTGCTGGACGGGGTCGGTGTTCCGGTCTGACAGCTGCACCTCAGGACCTCTTGACCTCAGGACCTCAGGACCTCAGGACCTCTTGACCTCCGGACCGTGGTCGGGGAACTTCGCGTCCCATCGGCGTTGTCCGCCACGCGGAAGCACGTGGAAGCACGTGGAAGGGGAGGCCGCTCTGCGCATCCGGGGCGTAGGCATGCCCCGAGCAGTGCTCCCACGTCGCACGGGCGGCCGCCGGCCCGCACCCGGTCGGCTCCGCAGCCGGGCCTGTGACTCAGGTGGCAGCCGGGGCCGGATGGGAATCACGACGGATCAGGGCGGCATAGCGTCCGTCCTGGGCGAGCAGTTCCTCGTGCGTGCCGCGCTCAGCCGCACGGCCGTCGTCCAGGACGACGATCTGGTCCGCGTCCCGGACGGTGGAGAGCCGGTGCGCGATGGTGAGAGTTGTGCGGCCCTTCGACAGGGCGTCGATGGCTTGCTGCACGGCGTGCTCCGTACGGGTATCGAGAGCACTGGTCGCCTCGTCGAGGATCAGCACGGGCGGATCCCGGAGGATCGTGCGGGCGATCGCCAGGCGTTGCTTCTCGCCGCCCGAGAACCGGTAACCGCGTTCCCCGACGAGGGTGTCGTATCCGTCGGGCAGTCCGGCGATGTGGTCGTGGATCTGCGCGGTGCGGGCAGCGGCCTCGATCTCCTCGTCGGTGGCGTCCGGTTTGGCGAAGCGGAGGTTCTCCGCGACCGAGGCGTGGAAGAGATAGGTCTCCTGGGAGACCACGCCGACCGCCCTGGCGAGAGTGCCGAAGTCGAGGTCGCGCACATCGACCCCGTCGATCGTGACCCGGCCCGCCGTGACGTCGTACAGCCGCGGCACCAGGTAACTGAGCGTGGACTTGCCCGATCCGGTGGGGCCTACCACGGCCAGGCTGTTCCCGGCGGGCACGGCCACGTCGATGCCCCTCAAGGTCGGCCCGCTCGTCTCGTCGTAGCTGAAGGTGACGTCCTCGAAGGTGATCTCGCCCCGGATCTTGTCCAGCCGGACAGGCTTCTCGGGCTCGGTGATGTCCACCTCGAGATCGAGGTACTCGAAGATGCGGGCGAACAGGGCGAGGGACGTCTGCATCTGCACACCGGTGGAGAGCAGGCTCACCGCCGGGCGGAACAGTCCCTGCTGGAGCGAGACGAAGGCGACCAGCGTGCCGATGGAGACGGCTGTGCCACCGGACTGGAGGGTGAGGCCCGCTGCCCAGTAGATGACGGCGGGCATGGCGGCCATCACGATCCCGATGGTCGACATCCTCCAGCGGCCTGCCATGTTGGAGCGCACTTCGAGGTCGACCAGGCGCTCCGACTCCTCGGAGAAGGCCTTGGTCAGGGAGTCCGAGCGGCCCATGGTCCGGCCGAGCAGGATGCCGCTGACCGAGAGCGACTCGGTCACCGTGGCCGCCATCGCGGCCATCTGCTTCTGGCGCTGGGTGGTGATCTTCTTGCGCTCCCGGCCGACGCGACGGCTGATCCAGACGAAGACGGGCAGCAGGAGCAACGAGACGACGGTGAGCCGCCAGTCCAGCGCGAGCATGGCGACCACCGTGGCGATGACGGCGGTGAGGTTGGAGACCAGCGAGGTCGCCGTGGAGGTGACCGTCGCCTGCATTCCGCCGATGTCGTTGGCGATGCGGGACTGGACCTCGCCCGTACGGGTCCGGGTGAAGAAGGCGAGCGGCATCCGCTGCAGCTGGGTGTAGACGGCGGTGCGCAGGTCGTGCATGACGCGCTGGCCGACCGTGGTGGAGATCAAGGTCTGCAGGACACCGAAGACACTGGTCATCACGGCGGTGAAAATCATGCCGAGCGCGAGCAGGGTGAGCAGTCCCGTACGCCCCTGGGGGATCGCGGTGTCCAGGATCTCGCGGAGCAGGAACGGGGAGGCGACGGACACCAGCGAGGAAGCGCCGACCAGCAGCCCCACGACGGCGAGTCGGCCGCGGTAGGGACGGAAGAGCCGGAAGATACGGCGCAGCTCGGCGGGCGGCTGCCCGGCGTCTGCGGCCGGAGGTGTCCAGGTGGGTTCGTCGGGTTTCATGGGCTCCTTCGAGAGCGTGCGACGGGAGAGGTGTGGTGCCCGGGCTCGCGACGGCGGGCACGGTCGGCACAGCGGGCCGGGTCGGCACAGGCGGCGCGCAGCTCCCGAGAGCTGACGGGTGGGCCGACCTTTGAGAGCCTAGCTCATTGTTACCTCTATTCACAATGAACCAGGTCCTGATATTGTTCCCTCATGGACTCCCCCGACTCCGACGGCATGCTCGCCGAGCAGCTGCTGCGGCTCACCCGCCGCCTCCAGCGCATCCAGAGCCGGCAGCTGGAGCCGATCGGCATCACCCCGGCACAGTTCCGCCTGCTCCGCACGACCGCGCACTACGACGGTCCACCCCGGATGGCCGATCTCGCCGAGCGCCTGGACGTCGTCCCGCGGGCGGTGACCACCCTGGTCGACGGCCTGGAGGCGAGCGGCAGGGTGCGGCGTGCCCCGGATCCGGCCAACCGCCGGGTGATCCGTATCGAGATCACCGAGGAGGGCCGGGCGGTGCTCCGTTCGATGCGCGACGCGCGGAAGGCCGCCGCGGAGGAGATCCTGGCTCCATTGACCGCGGAACAGCGTGAGGTGCTCGGCGGTCTGCTCACCGCTCTGGTCGACGGGATGCCGGAGCGCCGCCGCTGCTGAGGCATGCGGTGCGGCCACCGCACCGCGCGCCGTCGAGGGGATCCTGACATGCCGCTGCTGGAGCCGAAGCCGGATGCCCTGCGCCCTCGTACGGCGCGTGCGCCGTCCCCCGATCGGGTGCCCGACTGGAAAGCGTCGGGGACGCCGGCGGAACTGCGGGCCGGCCTGACCGCACTGCTCGGTCCGGAGAAGGTCCTGTGGAAGGTCTCCGACCTCGTGCGGTACGCCTCCGACGCCAGCCCCTACCGCTTCCTGCCGCAGGTCGTGCTGGTCCCCGAGGACCTCGACGACATCTCGGCGATCCTCTCCTACGCCCACGGCAACGGCCGCGGGGTCGTCTTCCGGGCAGCCGGCACCAGTCTGAACGGCCAGGCACAGGGCGAGGACATCCTCGTCGACGTACGCCGGCACTGGACGGGCATCGAGGTCCTGGACGACGGTGCCCGGGCCAGGATCCGGCCCGGGACCACCGTCATGCGGGCCAATGCCGCCCTCGCCCGGCACGGCCGGATCCTGGGCCCCGATCCCGCCAGCGCCATCGCGTGCACCATCGGCGGTGTCGTGGCGAACAACGCCTCCGGCATGACCGCGGGGACCACGAGGAATTCGTACCGCACGGTCTCCTCACTGACCTTCGTCCTGCCCAGCGGCACGGTGGTCGACACGGGCGGGGCGGACGCCGACGGGGCCCTGCGCCGGGCGGAACCGCGTCTGTGCGACGAGCTGCTGGCGCTCAAGGCGGAGATCGAGGCCGACGAGCGGCTCACCGCCCGGATCCGGGCCAAGTACGAGATCAAGAACACCAACGGCTACCGCCTCGACGCGTTCCTCGACGGATCGACGCCCGTGGAGATCCTGCGGGGCCTGATGGTCGGCTCCGAGGGCACCTTCGGTTTCATCTCCGAGGTCGTCTTCGACACCCTGCCCCTGGAGCGTCACGTCTCCTCCGCGCTGCTGTTCTTCCCCTCGCTCACGGCGGCAGCGGCGGCCGTGCCGCGGTTCAACGGGGCGGGGGCGATCGCCGTGGAGCTGATGGACGGCAACACCCTGCGCGCCTCGGTAAGGGTCGAGGGCGTCCCCTCCGACTGGGCGGGTCTCCCCCGGGGGACGACGGCTCTCCTGGTGGAATTCCGTGCCCCGGACGAGAGCGCGCTGGCCGCCTGCGAGCGGGAGGCGGCCTCGGTCGTCGCGGATCTCGAGCTGGTGGCGCCCACCACATCGGTGACCAATGAGTTCACCAGGGACGCCGCCACCGTCTCCGGGTACTGGAAGGCACGCAAGGCGTTCGTCACCGCCGTCGGCGGATCCCGCCCCGCGGGCACGACGCTGATCACCGAGGACTTCGCCGTCCCGCCGTCACGGCTCTCGGAGGCCTGTGAGGCGTTGCTGACCCTCCAGGCCGCCCATGGCTTCGACGCCGCGGTGGCGGGTCACGCGGCACACGGCAATCTGCACTTCCTCCTCGCCTTCGACGCCGCGAAACCGGCCGACGTCGACCGGTACGCCGCTTTCATGGACGCGTTCTGCACGCTCGTCGTCGACCGCTTCGACGGATCGCTGAAGGCGGAGCACGCGACCGGCCGCAACATCGCCCCCTTCCTGGAGCGGGAGTGGGGCGCCGTCGCGACCGAGCTCATGTGGCGTACGAAGCAGGCCATCGACCCCGACGGGGTCCTGGCCCCCCGCATCGTCCTGGACCGGGATCCGACGGCACATCTGCGTGGCCTCAAGACGATCCCCAAGGTCGAGCCGGTCGCCGACCCGTGCATCGAGTGCGGCTTCTGCGAGCCCACCTGCCCCAGTGAGGACCTCACCACCACACCACGTCAACGGATCGTGCTGCGCCGGGAAATGATGCGGCAGCCGGGCGGCTCACCGGTGGAGGCCGGACTGCTGGACGCCTACGGCTACGACGCGGTGGACACCTGTGCGGGCGACTCCACGTGCAAGCTCGCCTGTCCGGTCGGCATCGACACCGGCGCGATGATGAGGGACTTCCGCCATCACCGGCACTCCCCGCGTGAGGAGCGGATCGCGGCTCTCACCGCGCAGCACTTCAAGGTCGTCGAGGCCTCGGCGCGGGTCGCCCTCGGTGTGGCCGACGTCATCACCCGCCACGCCGGCGACCGGCTGCTCGGGGCCGTGACCCGACTCGCCCGCAAGGCCGTTCGGCCGGATCTGTTTCCGGAATGGCTGCCCGAGATCCCCGGCGCCGCCCCCCGTGCCCTGCCGCCCACCTCACGGGCGGGGGCGAGAGCCGTGTACTACCCGGCCTGCGTGAACCGCATCTTCGCGGGCCCCGAGGACGAGGGTGCGCTGTCGCTGGCAGAGGCCGTCGTCTCCTTGTCCGCGCGGGCCGCCAGGCCGGTATGGATTCCCGAGGACGTCGGCGGGACCTGCTGCGCGACGATCTGGCACTCCAAGGGGTACGACGTCGCCAACGCGGTCATGGCCAACCGCATCGTGGAGGCCGCCTGGGGCTGGACCGGTGGCGGCTCGCTGCCGCTGGTCGTCGACGCGTCGTCGTGCACGCTGGGCCTGGCGCACGAGGTGGTGCCGTACCTCACCGAGGACAACAGGGCGCTGCACAGGGAACTGACCTTCGTCGACTCGCTCGTCTGGGCCGCCGACGAACTGCTCCCCCATCTGACGGTGTTCCGCCGGACGGGGTCGGCCGTCCTGCATCCCACCTGCTCGATGGAGCATCTGGGTGATGTGGCACATCTGCGCACACTGGCCGAGGCATGCGCCGAGGAGGTGGTCGTGCCTGACGACGCCGGCTGCTGCGGATTCGCGGGCGACCGCGGCATGCTGCACAAGGAACTCACCGACTCGGCGACCGCCAAGGAGGCGGCGGAGGTCAACACCCGGCACTACGACGCCTACCTGTCGGCCAACCGGATGTGCGAGATCGGGATGGACCGGGCGACCGGCCACCGCTACCACTCGGCGCTCATCGAGCTCGAACGGGCGACCCGTCCAGTCCTGTGGCCCTGAGAGGCCGCGAGAATAATCGGTTGCCCCCGAGGGGGTCAGGAAGCGAACCTTGCACGGTTTGGTCCCCCCACTGTTCCACCGGATCCACCACGGATCTCCGCTTCCGATTCCTTGGGACGTCATGCAGATTCGCGATCTTCCGTACTCGGATCCCGGCGGTCCCGATGTACGGTCGGGCCCCCGTTTCCTGTTCTGGCTCGGGCGAAGCCAGCTCGCCGGCCAGCTCAAGTCCCTCTGCTGGGGACTGCTCCATCACTGTGCGATCGCGGGCATCCCGCTCGCCGTGGGTCTGGCCGTACAGGCCGTCATCGACCGCTCCGGCCGGGATCTCGCGGTGGCCGGAGTCCTCCTGTTCGTCCTCGGCGTCTTCGTCGCCCTGGGCGACACCATGCTCCACCGGACGGCGGTCACGAACTGGATCACCGCCGCCGCCCGGGTGCAGCAGCTGCTGGCGCGCAGGACGGCCGAGCTGGGCTCGGCGCTGACGCGGAGGGTGGCGGCCGGAGAAGTGGTCGCGGTGAGTACGGGAGACGTCGAGAAGATCGGCTGGTTCGTCGAGGCGCTGTCGCGTTTCGCCGCAGCCGCGACCGCGCTCGTACTGATCTGCGTCGGGCTGGTCCTCTATCTGCCGTCGCTCGGAGTGCTGGTCGCCGTCGCCACCCCGGTCCTGGCGCTGGCCGTCCTGCCGCTCCTCCCCCGGGCCACCCGCCGGGCGGATCTGCAGCGCGAGAAGGCGGGCCGGGCGACGGAGCTGGCCTCGGACACGGTCGCGGGGCTGCGGGTGCTGCGCGGCATCGGCGGCGAGGAGCTGTTCCTCGGACGCTACCGGCGTGCGTCCCAGGAGGTCCGCGAGGCCGCAGTGCGCAGCGCCCGGATGTGGGCGGTCATCTCGGCGATCCAGGTGTTCCTGCCGGGAGTTCTGCTGATCTCACTGGTCTGGTACGGCGCGACGCTGGCCCGGGACGGCCGCATCGAAGTCGGCCAGCTGGTCACCGTGTACAGCGCGGCGACCCTGATGCTGTTCCCGCTGCGCAACGTGGAGGAGATCGCCATGGCGTACTCCTTCTCACGCCCGTCGGCGCAGCGCGCCGTCCGGGTTCTGTCCCTGCGTCGCACCACCCGCCCTCCGACGGAGGATGCTGTGACGCCCCGCGGGGACCTGTACGACCCGGTGACCGGACTGATGGCGCCGCAGGGCCTGTTCACCGCCGTGGTCTGCGGCGATCCCGACGAAGCGGGGAGGCTCGCGGAACGGCTCGGCGGTCACGCCGAGCCCGATGAGGAGTCCCTGCCGGACGACGCGTCCGGCCCCCTGCCCTCGGTGCTGCTCGGCGGTGTGCCGCTGGACGAGCTGCCGCTCGATTCGGCACGGGCCGCGGTGCTGGTGCAGGACAAGGACCCGGTACTGCTCTCGGGGACGCTGCGGGAGCTGCTGGACGTCCCGTCCTCGGGGGTCGTGACGGCCGGTGACGCGCTCGCCGCCGCGCGGTGCGGTGATGTGCTGGACGCGCTGGCCCAGGCGTCGGCCGAGACCGACGGCGATCCGATGAACACCCGGATCACCGAGCGCGGCAGGTCCCTGTCCGGCGGTCAGCGGCAGCGGCT
Organism: Streptomyces mutomycini; assembly: GCF_001700505.1. Taxonomy (GTDB): domain Bacteria; phylum Actinomycetota; class Actinomycetes; order Streptomycetales; family Streptomycetaceae; genus Streptomyces; species Streptomyces mutomycini. The sequence goes on along the minus strand of NZ_MAPV01000031.1, from coordinate 30,730 downwards.
CGCACTGGCCCGTTCGCTGGTCACCGACCCGGAGGCGCTCGTCCTCGACGAGCCGACGTCCGCCGTGGACTCGCACACGGAGGCCAGGGTCGCCGCCGGCATCGAACAGCTGCGCCGGGGCCGTACGACGGTTGCGTTCGCCTCGTCCCCGCTGCTGCTGGACGTAGCCGACCGTGTGGTGCTCCTGCACGGGGGCACGGTCGTGGCGGCGGGCACGCACCGCGAACTGCTGCGGGACGAACCGCGTTACCGGATGGTCGTGACCCGCGAGACCGAGGACGAGACAGCCGCAGCGGCAGCGGCAGCAGGGGACGGGCTCACCGCGGTCGACGGCCTTCAGCCGGCCCGGGCGGTCGAGGAAATCGAGGAGACAGCATGATCGGCCTGGCACCACCGGAGTACGACCCGGCCGCACCGGAGTCGGCGACGACCCTGCCGGTCGGGACGCCGACGACCGTACGCACGTACGTGAGCGCTCTGCTGAGGCGTCATCGCAAGGCCTTCGCGGTGCTCATCGCGGTCAACGCGGTCGCGGTGATCGCGTCGATCACCGGGCCCTATCTGCTGGGCGGGCTCGTCGAGGACCTCTCCAACGGGGTGACCGACCTCCATCTGGAGCGCACAGCCGCCGTGTTCGCCGTGGCGCTGATCGTGCAGACCGTCTTCACGCGGACGATGCGGCTGCGCGGGGCCATGCTCGGCGAGGAGATGCTCGCCGACCTGCGCGAGGACTTCCTCGTACGGTCGGTGGGGCTGCCGCCCGGTGTCCTGGAGCGGGCCGGTACCGGGGATCTGCTGTCCAGGATCACGACGGACATCGACCGGCTGGCCAACGCGATGCGTGAGGCCGTGCCGCAGCTGGCGATCGGTGTGGTCTGGGCCGGGCTGCTGCTCGGTGCTCTGACCGTCACCGCCCCGCCGCTTGCCCTGGCCGTGCTGATCGCGCTTCCGGTGCTGGTCACCGGCTGCCGCTGGTACTTCCGGCGGGCGCCCTCCGCGTACCGTTCGGAGGCCGCCGGGTACGCGGCGGTCGCGGCTGTGCTCGCCGAGACCGTGGACGCCGGACGGACCGTCGAGTCGCACCGGCTGGGGGCCCGCAGGGTCGCGCTGTCGGACCGGCGGGTGGCGGAGTGGACGGCCTGGGAGCGGTACACCCTGTTCCTGCGCTCGGTGCTGTTCCCGGTCATCAACACCACCTACGTGACGATTCTCGGCGCGGTGCTGATGCTCGGCGGCTGGTTCGTGATGGAGGACTGGATCACCGTCGGGCAGCTGACGACCGGGGCGCTGCTGGCGCAGATGATGGTGGACCCGATCGGCCTGATCCTGCGCTGGTACGACGAGCTGCAGGTCGCCCAGGTGTCGTTGGCCAGGCTCGTCGGCGTACGGGAGATCGAGCCCGACGCCGGGGACGACCTCGTCGGGCCCGACGGCCGGGAGGTGAGGGCCGAGGAGGTGCGCTTCGGCTACCGCGCGGGCGTCGACGTCCTGCACAAGGTGTCGCTGGACGTCGCTCCCGGCACACGGCTGGCACTGGTCGGCCCGTCCGGCGCGGGCAAGTCCACGCTGGGAAGGCTGCTGGCGGGGATCTACGCTCCCCGGGCCGGTTCGGTGTCGCTGGGGGGCGCCGAACTGTCCCGGATGACGGCGGAGCGGGTGCGGAGCCATGTGGCTCTCGTCAACCAGGAGCACCACGTGTTCGTCGGCTCTCTCCGGGACAACCTCCTGCTCGCCCGCACGGACGCCGAGGACGCGGAGCTGTGGGCCTCGCTCGCCGCGGTGGACGCGGACGGCTGGGCGAAGGCCCTGGAAAAGGGGCTGGACGCGGAGGTCGGCTCGGGCGGCCTGGCCCTCACCCCGGCGCAGGCGCAGCAGATCGCCCTGGCGCGTCTCGTCCTGGCGGACCCGCACACGCTGGTGCTGGACGAGGCGACCTCGCTGCTCGACCCTCGGGCCGCCCGTCATCTGGAGCGCTCGCTGGCACGGGTGCTGGACGGCCGCACGGTCGTGGCGATCGCGCACCGGCTGCACACCGCGCACGACGCTGATGTGATCGCGGTCGTCGAGGACGGCCGGATCAGCGAACTGGGCAGCCACGACGAGTTGGTGGCGGCGGACGGCGCGTACGCGGCGCTGTGGCGCTCCTGGCACGGCTGAGCCCCGGGCGGCCGGTTCGCTCCCGCCAGGCGCGGACCGTCCGCCGCCGAGCTCCCGGACGCGGGGTGCACCCGCCGTCCCGCGGGTGCACCCCGCGGGTCGCTGGCGTCGGCATGCGCGAAGCCCCGAGGCATGTCACCGCCCCGCCGCACAAGAGGCGAACTCCGTCCCCTCCGGTAAGGATGAGGGAGTGACTGGCTCCGGATACGGGGCAGGCGAGCGATGACCGCGTAAACCCGAGAAGGGACGCACACCGTGGCACGACCCAGGATTCTCGTTGTCGGCGCCGGCTTTGCCGGGGTCGAGTGCGTGCGCCGGCTGGAGCGCAGCCTCGCGCCCGGCGAGGCGGACATCGCGCTCGTCACCCCGTTCTCGTACCAGCTCTACCTGCCGTTGCTTCCGCAGGTCGCCTCCGGGGTGCTCACCCCCCAGTCGGTCGCCGTCTCCCTGCGGCGCAGCAGGCGCCACCGGACCCGGATCGTGCCCGGCGGGGCGATCGGAGTGGACACCAAGGCGAAGGTCTGTGTGGTCCGCAAGATCACGGACGAGATCGTGAACGAGCCGTACGACTACATCGTGCTGGCCGCCGGCAGTGTCACCAGGACCTTCGACATCCCGGGGCTCGTCGACAACGCCCGGGGCATGAAGACCCTGGCCGAAGCCGCCTACATCCGGGACCACGTCATCTCCCAGCTCGATCTGGCCGACGCCAGTCACGACGAGCAGGAGCGGGCGTCGCGGCTGCAGTTCGTGGTGGTGGGCGGCGGGTACGCCGGTACGGAGACGGCCGCGTGTCTGCAGCTGCTCACCAGCAACGCCGTCAAGCACTACCCCAGGCTGGACCCCAAGCTGATCAAGTGGCACCTGATCGACATCGCGCCCAAGCTCATGCCCGAGCTCGGTGACAAGCTCGGTCTCAGCGCCCTCGAGATCCTGCGCAAGCGCGGCATCGAGGTCTCGCTCGGTGTCTCCGTGGCCGAGGCGGCCCCGGACAAGGTGACCTTCACCGACGGCCGGGTACTGCCCTGCCGCACGCTGATCTGGACCGCGGGTGTCGCCGCGAGTCCTCTCGTCGCGACCCTCGAAGCGGAGACGGTGCGCGGCCGGCTCGCCGTGACACCGGAGATGAGCCTTCCGGGCGTCGACGGTGTGTTCGCGCTGGGTGACGCGGCGGCGGTGCCGGACCTGGCCAAGGGCGACGGGGCGATCTGCCCGCCCACCGCTCAGCACGCCATGCGTCAGGGCCGCAAGCTGGCGGACAACATCATCGCTTCACTGCGCGGCCGTCCGCTGCAGCCGTACGTCCACAAGGACCTCGGCCTGGTCGTGGACCTCGGAGGCCGGGACGCCGTGTCCAAGCCGCTCGGGATCGAGCTGCGGGGCATGCCCGCCCAGGCCGCGGCGCGCGGCTACCACTGGTCGGCGCTGCGGACGAACGTCGCCAAGACCCGGGTGATGACCAACTGGCTGCTCAACGCGATCGCCGGTGACGACTTCGTGCGCACGGGCTTCCAGGCCCGTAAGCCGGCCACCCTCCGCGACTTCGAGTACACCGACGCCTACCTCACGCCCGAGGAGATCCGCGCGCACACCGCCGGTGCCTCCGCCCACGGCTGAGCCGCCCGCCCCGGCCCCCGCACGCGAGGCGGGCCGGGGTCATGTCCGGCGCGAGAGGACCGTGTCGACGGTGTCCGCGTCCTGGGCCCGCTTGTCCTCCCGGTAGCGCAGGACACGGGCGAACCGCAGCGTCACGCCCGCCGGATAGCGGGTCGACTTCTGGAGCCCGTCGTAGGCGATCTCGACGACGAGTTCCGGACGCACCGTCACCACGTGTCCGTCGTCGGCTGTGGCCAGCTCCCGGAGGCGTCCGGTCTGCCACAGGAGCATGGTGTCGGTGAGCCCTTTGAAGGTCTTGCCCAGCATCGCGAACGTGCCGTCCTCCCGTCGCGCCCCCAGATGCAGGTTCGAGAGCTTCCCGGTGCGTCTGCCATGGCCCCATTCGGCGGCCAGCACGACCAGGTCCAGGGTGTGGACGGGCTTCACCTTCAGCCAGGTGGCGCCGCGCCGGCCCGCGATGTAGGGCGCCGCCGTGCCCTTGACGACCACGCCCTCGTGCCCGCGGGCCAGTGTGTCCTCGGAGAACGCCACCGCGGCCGCGCGCCGCGACTCGTCGGCGGGGTACTCGACGGCGAAGCGCCGTACGCGCATCTCCTCGGGGACCAGCGCGGCCAGGTCCCGGTGGCGCTCGGCGAGGGAGAGGTCGAGGAGGTCACGTCCGTCCACGGACAGCACGTCGAAGAAGACGGGGACCACGGGGACGGCACCCGCCGCGGTGGCGACGTCACGCCGGGATCCCACCCGGCCGGCGGTCTCCTGGAACGGCCTGGGCCTCCCGTCGGCCCCGAGCGCGATCACCTCGCCGTCGAGAATGAACCGGTCGGTGTGAAAGCCGGCCACCGCCTCGGCGAGTTCGGGGAGCCGGTCGGTGATGTCGTCGAGCGCGCGGGTGTAGACGCGCACCTGCGGCCCGTCCCGGTGCACCTGGACGCGGATGCCGTCCAGCTTCTCCTCGACGACACAGGGCCCCAGCCGGTCGATCGCCTCGGTGACCGAGCGGGCGGTGTGGGCGAGCATGGGCTGGACCGGGCGGCCGACGGTGAGCCGGAAGGACGCGAGGGCACCGGGGCCCTCCGCGAGCAGCGTACGGGCGACGGGCCCCAGCGAACCGGCGAGCATGACGGCGCGCCGCACCTCCGCGCGCGGTGCTCCGGCGGCGTCGGCCAGGGCGTCGACGGCGACGGCGTCCAGCGCTCCCTGGCGTACCTCTCCGGTGAGCAGTCCGCGCAGAAAGTACTGTTCGTCAGCGGTGGCGGCACCCAGCAGCCGCACCAGACGCTCCTTGCGGGCGGACTGCGAACCCGGGCCGGCGAGGGCGCCGATCTCCGTCAGCTCCGCGTTCGTCCCCACCACGGTCAGCGTGGGTTCGTCGGCAGGCGTCACCGGAACGCGCAGGATGCTCCATCCGATCCCGAGCCGTCCCTGAGGGAGGCGGCCGGCGAGATAGGGGATGACGACCGGCACGTCGTCTGGCCCGGCATCCCGGAAGAGCCCGGCCAGCAGGGCGGTCTTCCGGGTCCGGGCCGACGTCGCGGCGACCTCCAGGGACACGTGGGCGAGCCGGGCGAGCAACATGCAGTCATGGTGCTACGGTCACGGGCCCGCCGCCCCCTGGCAGGGCCCTGGGGCCGTCAGATGACGTTGAGGGCAGCAGCGGCACCGACTCCCCCCAGGACCATGAAGGCGGGCATCAGCACCTTCATCTCGACCCAGCTGCCCGCCCGGAAACGCATGAACTTCGGCGGGCCGAGCGGGTACCAGCGCTTGCGGCCCAGGGGTATGGGCCACAGGATCGGGCAGCCCGAGACGGTGAGCGCGTCGCCGATGTCGTGGACGAGGGCTCCGAGGACGATGGGCAGTCCGAGCCACATGTACTCCTGACCGGGCGAGGTGAACAGCCAGTCGGATCCGTTCCCCGGCTGGTCCAGTACGCCCGCCAGGATCCATGCGCTGGTCGCGCCGAGGAGCCAGACCAGGACGTCGCTGGAGACGCGGGCCGCCCGCCACAGCAGCCCCTCGACGGCGAGGACGAGGTGGACGAAGAGGATGGCCAGGACCGCCCACCGGCCCCCGGTGACCGCCGCCACGGAGCAGCCCGCACCGATCAGCACCGCCCACAGCCAGGTGTGGGTGAGGGTGCGGTGGCCCCCGGTCCTGCGCGGGTCCCCGGCTCCCTTGGTCGCCTTGTAGACGGCGTAGGAGAGCTTGTCGACGATTTCGCAGACACCCTTGGAGACCGGGCCGAAGGCACGCGAGATCGTGGCCGACTTGTGGTCGAGGTCCGGGGCGAGCGCGGCGCCCGCGGTGATCAGGGCCCCCACCACCAGGACGGGCCAGGGCATCGTGTGGCCCGCAGCCGCGGCCGCGGCACCCACCCCCAGCCAGGCCGCTGCTCCTGACAGTGAGTGTGCCGGTCCCATCATGGCTGTTTCCGCCCCCATCGTGATTCGGCCGTGCGTCCGGGCCGGGCCGCCATGGCCTTTGCGCGGCGGCCGAGTTGAGTGGGAAGCGTATCGTCCGTGATCTTCACGGGGTCCTCCGGTTCCCTCATCCGGGCAGGAGAGAGGCAAGATGGGGGCGTGACCCTTATCGATCAGCTCCCCCCGACCTCCGACCCGGACGCCCTCTTCGAGTCCTTCTCGTCATGGACCGAATCGCAGGGCATCACCCTCTACCCGGCTCAGGAGGAGGCACTGATCGAGGTGGTCTCCGGGGCGAACCTGATCCTTTCCACCCCCACGGGCTCCGGGAAGAGCCTGGTGGCGGCGGGCGCGCACTTCACCGCGCTGGCGCAGGACAAGGTCACGTTCTACACCGCGCCGATCAAGGCGCTGGTCTCCGAGAAGTTCTTCGACCTGTGCAAGCTCTTCGGCACGGAGAACGTCGGCATGCTGACCGGCGACGCCTCGGTCAACGCCGACGCCCCGGTCATCTGCTGCACCGCCGAGGTGCTCGCCTCGATCGCGCTGCGTGACGGCAAGTACGCCGACATCGGCCAGGTCGTGATGGACGAGTTCCACTTCTACGCGGAGCAGGACCGCGGCTGGGCCTGGCAGATCCCGATCCTGGAGCTGCCCCAAGCCCAGTTCGTCCTGATGTCGGCGACCCTCGGTGACGTCAAGATGTTCGAGGAGGACCTGACCCGCCGCACCGGCCGCCCCACGTCCGTGGTGCGCTCGGCGACGCGGCCGGTCCCGCTCGGCTACGAGTACCGGCTGACGCCGATCACCGAGACGCTCACCGAACTGCTCGACACCAGGCAGTCGCCTGTGTACATCGTGCACTTCACGCAGGCCGCGGCGGTGGAGCGGGCGCAGTCGCTGATGAGCATCAACATGTGCACCAAGGAGGAGAAGGAGAAGATCGCCGACCTGATCGGCAGCTTCCGCTTCACCACCAAGTTCGGGCAGAACCTCTCCCGCTACGTACGGCACGGGATCGGGGTGCACCACGCGGGCATGCTGCCCAAGTACCGCCGGCTCGTGGAGAAGCTCGCGCAGGCGGGCCTGCTGAAGGTCATCTGCGGCACGGACACGCTGGGCGTCGGGGTCAACGTGCCCATCCGTACGGTGCTGTTCACCGCCCTCACCAAGTACGACGGCACCCGTGTGCGCACGCTGCGCGCCCGCGAGTTCCACCAGATCGCGGGCCGCGCCGGCCGGGCCGGGTTCGACACGGCGGGCTTCGTCGTCGCGCAGGCGCCCGAGCACGTCATCGAGAACGAGAAGGCCGTCAAGAAGGCGGGCGACGACCCCAAGAAGAAGCGCAAGGTGGTCCGCAAGAAGGCCCCGGAGGGTTTCGTCGCCTGGTCGGAGACCACCTTCGACAAGCTGATCACCTCGGACCCGGAACCGCTGACCTCGCGCTTCCGGGTGACGCACACGATGCTGCTCTCGGTCATCGCCCGGCCCGGCAACGCCTTCGAGGCCATGCGCCATCTGCTCGAGGACAACCACGAGCCGCGCCGTGCCCAGCTGCGGCACATCCGGCGGGCCATCGCGATCTACCGCTCGCTGCTCGACGGGGGTGTGGTGGAGCAGCTCGACACGCCGGACGCCGAGGGCCGGATCGTACGGCTCACCGTCGATCTCCAGCAGAACTTCGCGCTCAACCAGCCACTGTCCACGTTCGCGCTGGCCGCCTTCGACCTGCTGGACGCCGAATCCCCGTCGTACGCGCTGGACATGGTCTCCGTCGTCGAGTCGACGCTCGACGACCCGCGGCAGATCCTGGCCGCCCAGCAGAACAAGGCGCGGGGCGAGGCCGTCGGGCAGATGAAGGCGGACGGCGTCGAGTACGAGGAGCGGATGGAGCGGCTCCAGGAGGTCACGTATCCGAAGCCGCTGAGCGAACTGCTCTGGCACGCCTACGACGTGTACCGCACGAGCCACCCGTGGGTCAGCGACCACCCGGTGTCGCCCAAGTCGGTGATCCGGGACATGTACGAGCGCGCCATGACCTTCACGGAGTTCACCTCGAACTACGAGCTGGCCCGCACCGAGGGCATCGTCCTTCGGTATCTGGCGAGCGCCTACAAGGCCCTCGAGCACACCATCCCCGACGACCTGAAGTCCGAGGACCTCGAGGATCTGATCGCCTGGCTCGGCGAGATGGTGCGTCAGGTGGACTCCAGTCTGCTGGACGAGTGGGAGCAGCTGGCCAACCCGGATGTGGAGACCGCCGAGCAGGCGCAGGAGCGGGCCGACGAGGTCAAGCCGGTCACGGCCAACGCCCGCGCCTTCCGGGTGCTGGTACGCAACGCGATGTTCCGCCGGGTGGAGCTGGCGGCTCTGGACCGGGTCCGTGACCTGGGTGAGCTGGACGCCGACGCGGGCTGGGACGAGGACGCGTGGGGTGAGGCGATGGACGACTACTGGGACGCGCACGAGGAGCTGGGCACCGGCCCGGACGCGCGCGGCCCGAAGCTGCTGAAGATCGACGAGGACCCCGAGCACGGTCTCTGGCGGGTGTGGCAGGCCTTCGCCGACCCTGCCGGGGACCACGATTGGGGAATTCGTGCGGAGGTCGATCTCGCGGCCTCCGACGAGGAGGGCCGGGCGATCGTCCGGGTCACGGCCGTGGGCCAGCTGTGACGGCGCGCCGGCCGGGAGAGTGGAGAAGAACCGCATGACGAACCCCGCCGACAGCCTGGTCGACCTGCTCGACCTGGAGCGGATCGAGGTCAACATCTTCCGCGGCCGGAGCCCCGAGGAGTCCCTGCAGCGGGTCTTCGGCGGTCAGGTCGCGGGCCAGGCGCTGGTCGCGGCCGGCCGCACCACGGACGGGGACCGTCCGGTGCACTCGCTGCACGCCTATTTCCTGCGTCCGGGCCGCCCGGGCGTGCCGATCGTGTACGACGTGGAGCGGGTGCGGGACGGCAGGTCGTTCACCACGCGCCGGGTCACGGCCGTGCAGCAGGGCCGGACGATCTTCAACCTGACGGCGTCCTTCCACCGCCCTGAGGAGGCCGGCTTCGAGCACCAGCTGCCGCCCGCCCGCGTCGTGCCCGATCCGGACGAGCTGCCGACGGTCGCCGACGAGGTGCGCGAGCATCTGGGCGGCCTGCCGGAGGCGCTGGAGCGGATGGCGCGGCGCCAGCCCTTCGACATCCGCTACGTCGACCGGCTGCGCTGGACGCAGGAGGAGATCAAGGACGCGGACCCGCGCAGCGCGGTGTGGATGCGCGCGGTCGGCCCGCTGGGCGACGACCCGCTCGTGCACACCTGCGCGCTGACGTACGCGAGCGACATGACGCTGCTGGACGCGGTACGGATCCCGGTGGAGCCGCTGTGGGGGCCGAGGGGCTTCGACATGGCTTCGCTGGACCACGCCATGTGGTTCCACCGGCCGTTCCGGGCCGACGAGTGGTTCCTGTACGACCAGGAGTCGCCGATCGCCACGGGTGGCCGTGGGCTGGCCAGGGGGCGGATCTACGACCGCCAGGGGCAGTTGCTGGTGTCCGTGGTCCAGGAGGGGCTCTTCCGGCGCCTCGACGGCGCGTAGGGCGCCGGCCCGCCCCGGCGGATCAGGTGCCGGGCAGCGGGTCCTGGTCCACCTCGTGACGGCGGGTCCGGATGTCCGGGCCCGCCGGGTGCAGCTTGGCGTCGCAGGCGGGACCGAGCCCGGTGCGGCGCGATTCCGTGCCGGTGAGGGGCCGTCCGCACAGGGCGCACCGCACCGGGCGACGGGCCTCGCGACGGCCGGCTTCCGGCTGCGGTCCGGAAAAGAGTTCGGGAAAGGGCTCGGGGGATTCCACGTGAGGATCCTCTCAAGCCGGTACGACACAGCACGGAGGGGCACAGCGGTGAGCAGCGTACTGAGGATGGGGCCCGCACCACGGGACACGGGCCCGGCGGCCGGGGGCGGCGCTCCCGCTCCGGTGGGGCACCTGGTGCTGTGCGCGGACGGCTCGGCGCCCGAGCGCGTGGTGGCGTACGTGGAGCGCGAACTGCCGCCGGGCGGGATACCCGCCTACCGGGCGGCACGCGCCGGCGGTGCGCGTTCCTTCGTGCTGTGGGCGGACGAGCACCGACGGGAGCGGCTCGCCACCCTTGTGACGCTGTCGGCCGGGGGCGGCGTCGCGACCTACCAGGTGCTCGGCGCGCACGGTGAGCCGATCGGCACGTTCGTACGCGAGAAGGCGCTGCGCGGCCGGGGCCTGCGGACCCGCTGGACAGTGGCTCCGGCGGGCGGACCGGAGGCGGTGGGCTTCAAGGGCCGGATCTTCTGGTGGTACGTGTGGTGGCTGCTCTCCCCGCTGCAGACGCTGATCATCGTGTTGAGCCTGCTCAGCGGCGACGGTGACGCGGCGCGCGGGCCCCGTCGCATCGTGTGGCGTGCCGGCGGGCGGGTTCCGCTGGAGTTCAGGTCGAAGGACAACACGGTGCGTGTGTGCGAGCCGGGGTACGACTGGCGGCTGGGCGTGGCTCTGGTGGCCCTCCTGGGGACCTTCGACAGCTGGCTGCTCGGCACGGAGTGGGACGACAGCAAGAAGTGATGTCCGGTCCCGCTGCCGGCCGAGTGCCTCGTCGAGGGTGCGCGCCGCGATGATGAGGGACAGGTGCGTGAACGGCTTTGCGAAGTGGCCCGGTTGCTCACAGCCCGGGCCGATCTCCTCGGCGGAGAGGCCGGCGTGGCCGGCGTGGGCGAGCGTCTTCCCGAACATGCACGGACCGGCCCCGAGCCACCTGCGCCGAAACGAGCGCGCCCGGCTGCAGGTCGTCCACCGGACCGTGTACCGCTGTGGGAGGGTATCGGTCCATGACCGTACGATCTCAGACATACCCCCGCGAAAGCCACTGTCCGACAAGCGCTACGGGCCCGCTCCCCCAGCCCCGCGGGGGCGCCGCATGGACATGATCCATGTCCGCGCCGTCAGCCCGCCGGACCTCACCGACCGGGTCGAGGAGCTTCTCGCCGGTGACCCGTACGTCCTGAACCTGATCGTGCAGCGGGGCGCCGCGCGGAACCCCGTCGGCGACTCCGTCGCGTGCGATGTGCTGACGGGGGCGGCCAACGAGGTCCTGCACGGCCTGCGGGAGCTGCGGCTCGACCTTCGTGGGTCCCTCGTCATCGAACCGGTCGACATGGCGTTCCCGGGGCGCGCCGCGGAGGGCGCGACGCGCAGACTGGGCGCGCTGGCCAACGCGCCGGTCTGGGACCAGGTGGAAGCCCGCATCCGGTCCGAGGGCAGGTACGCGCCGAGCTTCTACCTCTACCTGGTCATCGCCGGACTCATCGGCTCGGTCGGCATCGTCACCAACTCCCAGATCCTCATCGTCGGGGCGATGGTCGTCGGCCCCGAGTACGGGGCGATCGTCGCCGTCGCTCTGGGCATCGACCGGAGGAACCGGACCATGGTCCGCACAGGTCTCTCCGCCCTGTGCGCGGGCCTCCTGCTGACGATGGCGGTCACCTTCCTCTTCAGTCTGCTCATCCGCGGATTCGGTCTCCAGTCGGCGGCGTTCGACCGGGGACTGCGGCCCGTCTCCGACCTGATCAACACCCCCAACTTCTTCTCCTTCGCCGTCGCGGCGCTGGCGGGCGTCGTCGGCATCGTGTCGCTCACGGAGGCCCGTGCGAGTGCCCTGCTCGGGGTCTTCATCTCGGTCACCACCATCCCCGCCGCCGCGGCGGTCAGCGTCTCCACGGCCTTCGCCAGCTGGTCCGAGGCATGGGGCTCCCTCGTCCAGCTCCTGGTCAACATCACGGTGCTGATCGCGGTGGGCGCGGCGGCGCTCCGGTGCCAGCGGGCGATCTGGCGGCGAGTGGGCCTGGGACATGCACGGAGCGGCGGCCTGGCCTGACGACCTGCGGCAGTCGTCCCGTCACCGGACCGCTCCGAGCGGCCGGAACCGGCCCGGCCCGGGATGATGGGAGCGAAGCCACCGCACGGCTTCGCGCGCAGTCAGGAGGGCCGCCATGCCCCAGCAACGCACCTCACCGCTCCGTGCCGTACCGGGCGCGACGCCGAAGGAACGGGCGGCGCTCGGCAGGGCGGCCCGGAAGAAGGCCCCCAGGTCCAGCCATCAGGCGTACGAGCCACCGGCCGGCCGGACGGATCCGCTGGCCGTCCTGGAAGCCCAGTCGGCGGCCAGGGTGCCGGATCTCGTCCCGATCCGGTACGGGCGGATGACGGAGTCACCGTTCCGCTTCTACCGGGGCGCCGCAGCGATCATGGCATCCGACCTGTCAGGGACGCCGGACTCCGGCATCAGGGCCCAGCTCTGCGGCGACGCCCACCTCATGAACTTCAGGCTGCTCGCCTCCCCCGAACGCCATCTGCTCTTCGACATCAACGACTTCGACGAGACACTGCCAGGGCCCTGGGAGTGGGATGTCAAGAGGCTGGCGGCCAGCCTGGTCATCGCGGGTCGCGCCAACGGCTTCACGGACAGGGAGCGGGCGCGCATCGTACGGGTCACCGTGCGGTCGTACCGGGAGTCGATGATCCGGTTCGCGGACATGCGCAATCTCGATGTCTGGTACACGAAGACAGACGAGGACCGCCTCGGGGCCATGGCCGCCGGGCGACTGGCCGCCCGGGGCCGCAAGCGCGTCGCCAGTGTGACGGCGAAGGCCCGCACCCGGGACAGTCTGCAGGCGTTCGGCAAACTCGCCGAGGTGAGCGGCGGGCGGCTCCGCATCGCCGCGGACCCGCCGCTGATCGTGCCCGTCGCGGACCTGCTGCCCGACGCGGAACGCCGTGTGACGGAGGGTCAGTTCCGCAAGCTGCTGCGGGGCTATGCCCGCAGCCTGCCCTCCGACCGGCGCGCTCTCCTCGCCGACTTCGAGCCGGTGGACCTGGCCCGCAAGGTCGTGGGGGTGGGAAGCGTCGGCACCCGCTGCTGGATCATCCTCCTGCTGGGCAGGGACCACGGGGATCCGCTCCTCCTCCAGGCCAAGGAGGCGGACTCCTCGGTACTGGCGCCCTACGCGGGGGCGAGTACGTACCGCAACCAGGGCGAGCGGGTGGTGGCCGGCCAGCGCCTGATGCAGACCGCGGGTGACATCTTCCTGGGCTGGGAGCGGGTGGACGGGCTCGACGGGAAGCGCCGCGACTTCTACGTACGCCAACTGCGCGACTGGAAGGGCGTCGCCGAACCGGAGCTGATGCCGCCGCGCGGCATGGCCGCCTTCGGGGAGCTGTGCGGGACGACACTGGCCCGTGCGCACGCGCGGTCCGGAGACCGTATCGCCATCGCGGCCTATCTCGGCCACGGCGACGTGTTCGACCGGGCGCTGGAGACGTTCGCCGAGCGGTACGCGGACCAGAACGAGAGGGACCACCGGGCACTCGTCGACGCGGTGGCCGCGGGCAGCCTGCCGGCGGCCGGGGAGCGCGAGAACGGGCCCGCCCGGATTCCTCACTGACCGACAGCGGGTACTTGGCAGACATAACCGGACATCGTGGTATCACCGTGTGGACCCCGGCCGGTCGGAACGCCCCGGCCGGGACCCGACACCGAGGAGACCATGACCATGTCGGCCGAACCGGTCGGAGCACCCGGCGCAGAGTCCCCGGATCCGCTCGCGGTGATCCGCACCCGGGGGTACGCAGCACTTCTGATCATGGTGGCGATCCTCGGCGTTCCCATCTCCGCGGCGGCGTTCGGCTTCCTGGCGCTCGTCCACGAGATCCAGACCCTGACCTACGAGGACCTCCCCGGCGCGCTGGGCTTCGGGAGCACACCTTCGTGGTGGCCGGTTCCGCTGCTCGCCGCGGCAGGACTGCTGACCGGGCTCGCGGTGCGCCACCTCCCGGGTACGGGCGGACACAGGCCGGCCGAGGGGTTCAAGAACACGGGGGCTCCTACGGCCGCCGAGCTGCCGGGGGTCGCGCTCGCCGCCCTGGCGTCCCTCGGGCTCGGCGCGGTCCTCGGGCCCGAGGCCCCGCTCATCGCCCTCGGCGGCGGCCTGGCCGTGTACGCGGTACGCCTGCTCAAGCCCGGCATCCCGGCGAGCGTGAGCGCCATGGTGGCGGCGGCGGGGAGCTTCGCGGCCGTCAGCGCCCTGCTGGGCTCACCGCTCCTCGGTGCGTTCCTCCTGATGGAGGCGTCCGGACTCGCCGGGATGACGTTGGGCCTGGTGCTCGTGCCGGGGCTGCTGGCCGCCGGCATCGGCTCACTCATCTTCGTCGGTCTGGGATCATGGACCGGCCTGGGAACGTACTCCCTGGCCCTTCCCCACGTCCCGCACGCACCCCAGCCCACCGTCGCCGAGTTCGGCTGGGCCATCGCCCTGGGAGTCGCGGCGGCCCTCGCGGGCACGGGTGTGAAGTGGCTTGCGCTGTCCCTGCAGGAGCAGGTCGAGCAGCGGCGGGTGACGGCGACCGTACTGATGTGCCTGGCCGTCGGTGTACTCGCGCTCCTCTACGCCGAGAGCACGGGCAGGGAGGCGTCCGAGGTCCTGTACTCCGGCCAGGACGCCCTCGGCGGCCTGCTCGCCGAGGACGCCACGTACGCGGTCGGGACGCTCCTGGTGCTGATCACCTGCAAGGCGCTCGCCTACTCCGCGTCGCTGAGCGCCTTGCGGGGCGGCCCCATCTTCCCCGCGATGTTCCTGGGCGCCGCAGGCGGGCTGGCACTGTCACACCTGCCCGGCCTGAACGCCACCTCCGGTTTCGCCATGGGTATCGGAGCCATGTGCGTGGCGATGCTCAGGCTGCCGATGACCTCGGTGCTGTTGGCCACGCTGCTGCTGGGATCCGAGGGCGTCACGGTCATGCCGCTCGTGATCGTCTCCGTGGTGGTCTCGTACGTCCTGGTCCTCAGGTTCGAGCGTCCTTCTGCGGCGAGCACAGCGCCCAGATGACGAAGATGTTGATCGCGATCAGGACGATGGACCAGAACGGGTAGTACGGGAGCCACAGGAAGTTGGCGACGGCCAGCAGCCCCGCCAGCAGGACACCGACCGCGCGCGCCCAGAGAGCCCCTGTGAAGAGCGCGCAGCCCGCCAGGACGACGACGATCCCCAGGATGAGGTGCACCCAGCCCCAGCCCGTCAGGCTGAACTTGAAGACGTAGTCGCTCGTGGTGACGAACAGGTCGTCCTTGGCGATGGCGGCGATGCCCTCCAGGATGGCCATGGCGCCACCGAAGATCATCATGACCGCCGCGAAGACTGTCCAGCCCGACGCAGCGGTCCTGCGCCCCGCGGCGGCGTCCTGGCCTTTCCGCGCCCCGCTCACACTTCCAGCCATGCCGGCCTCCTTGATTCTTCAGCCGATCTCGGCACTGATATGCCGGCAAAACGGCTTATGCACTCTTTATCAGACTGGCACGCCCTCCCCCGGTCGGCATTTGGGCCACCGCCGGGCCGTCCCGGTCCGGGAGGTTCGGAGATATGGTCCGCAACGGATGATTGTCCCGACCTGACCGCGAAAGGACCTCCTTCATGACCGAGATCGTCCCGGTGTCCGGCCCCGAACTGGTCACCTACGCCGATGAGCTCGCCGCCCTGCTGATCGAGAGCGTGGAGGGCGGGGCCTCGGTGGGATTCCTGGCCTCGCTGGACCGGACCTCGGCCGCCACCTGGTGGCGGGAGCGGGCCGCCGCCGTGGAGGCGGGCAGCCAGCAGGTCTGGATCGCCCGGGACGACGAACGGGTGGCCGGCACGATCGGCCTGGTGAAGGCGGCCCTGCCCAACGCCCGCCACCGCGCAGAGGTCGCCAAGCTCGTCGTCAGGCCCTCGGCGCGACGCCGGGGAATCGGACGGGCACTGCTGACGGCACTGGAGCGTTCGGCTGCCGCCGAGGGGCTGACCCTCCTCGTCCTGGACACCGAGACGGGGTGCGACGCCGAACACCTCTACCGCTCGGCGGGCTGGAACCCGTGCGGCTCCGTCCCGGACTACGCGGCGGACCCCTACGGCACGCTCAGGGCGACCACGTTCTACTACAAGACACTCGGCCGCCGGGACGCCTCCGCCGAGGGGGCGTCACAATGAAGGCGACGCCACGCCACCGAGGAGACATCCCATGACGCTGCACGACATCCCGCTCCGCACTCTGACCGGCGAACCGACCACGCTGGGAGCCTACGAGGGCTCTGCGGTCCTGCTGGTGAACGTCGCCTCCAAGTGCGGGCTCACCCCGCAGTACGCCGGCCTGGAGAGGCTGCAGAAGGAGTACGGAGCTCGCGGTTTCACCGTTCTCGGGGTGCCCTGCAACCAGTTCGCGGGTCAGGAGCCGGGTACGGCGGAGGAGATCCGGACGTTCTGCTCGACGACGTACGGGGTCAGTTTCCCGCTGCTCGAGAAGATCGACGTCAACGGCGAGGACCGGCACCCGCTCTACGCGGAGCTGACGAAGCTCGGTGACGCGGAGGGCGCGGCCGGTGACGTCCAGTGGAATTTCGAGAAGTTCCTGATCTCCCCGGCCGGTGAGCCCGTCGCCCGGATCCGCCCCCGCACCGAGCCGGAGGCGCCCGAGGTCCTGGCGGCCATCGAGGCGAACCTGCCGCGGGCGTAGGGCGGACAGCACGCGGGGCGGGACCGGCGTACGGTCCCGCCCCGCGTTGCCGCGACCATGCCGGGCACGGTCTAGCGGATCGGCATTCCCGACAGGGTCCGGGCGATCACCAGGCGCTGGATCTCGCTGGTGCCCTCGAAGATGGTGTAGATCGCGGCGTCCCGGTGCATGCGCTCGACGGGGTACTCACGGGTGAAGCCGTTGCCGCCGAGGATCTGCACGGCCTGCGCGGTGACCGTCTTGGCGGTCTCGCTCGCGTAGAGCTTCGACATCGAACCCTCGGCCGCGGTGAACGGCTTGCCGGCGCTCGCCATCCAGGAGGCGCGCCAGACGAGCAGCCGCGCCGCGTCGATCTGCGTACGCATGTCGGCCAGCTGGAAGGCGATGCCCTGGTTGTCGATGATCGGGCGGCCGAACTGGGTCCGCGTCTTCGCGTAGTCGAGAGCGACCTCGTAGGCGGCGCGGGCGGTGCCGACCGCCATGGCGCCGACAGCCGGCCGGGAGGCCTCGAAGGTCGCCATGGCGGCGTTCTTGACGCGCTCGCCACCGGACCTCGCACGCTCACGGGCCCGGGCGAGGCGCTCGTCGAGCTTCTCCTTGCCACCGAGCAGGCAGTGGCCGGGGATACGGACGTCCTCGAGGACGACCTCGGCCGTGTGCGAGGCGCGGATGCCGTGCTTCTTGAACTTCTGCCCCTGCGAGAGGCCGGGGGTGGCCGGGGGGACGATGAAGGAGGCGTGGCCCTTCGAGCCGAGCTCCGGGTCGACGACGGCGACGACGACGTGGACGTTGGCGATCCCGCCGTTCGTCGCCCAGGTCTTGGTGCCGTTGAGCACCCACTCGTCCTTGGCCTCGTCGTACACCGCGCGGGTACGCATCGAGGCCACGTCCGAGCCGGCGTCCGGCTCCGACGAGCAGAAGGCGGCGACCTTCACGTCGGCCGCGTCGCCGTACATCTGGGGGATCCAGGTACCTATCTGCTCCTCGGTGCCGTTGGCGAGGACGCCCACGGCCGCCAGGCCCGTGCCGACGATCGACAGGGCGATGCCCGCGTCACCCCAGAAGAGCTCCTCCATGGCCATGGGTATACCGAGCCCCGTAGGGTCGAAGAACTGCTGGGCGTAGAAGTCGAGGGAGTAGATGCCTACCTTGGCCGCCTCCTGGATGACGGGCCAGGGCGTTTCCTCACGCTCGTCCCACTCCGAAGCGGCCGGCCGGATCACGTCGGCGGCGAATCCGTGCAGCCAGTCACGGACCTGCTTCTGATCGTCGTTGAGCTCGAGCGTGAACTCGGCCATGGTTCCCTCCATGCACTTCCGGATAAACCTGTTACTAGCGGTAACAAACAGTCTGTTACCAACAAGTAGCTTCTGTCAACCGGTCAGCTTCGGATCCGCAGGGTGTCGGAGCATGGTGTTACGTTGCCCGGGCGTGACGAGATCGCTGGACAGCTGGGCGGGGCGGGAGAAACGACATGGAGACCACACGAGGGGCGGAACGGCAGCGGACGGCGGCCGAACGCCGCCGACGGGAGCTGCTCGAAGCCGCGGACCGGGTGGTGCTCAGGGACGGCCCCCAGGCGTCGATGAACGCCATCGCCGCTGAGGCCGGGATCACCAAGCCCATCCTCTACCGGCACTTCGGCGACAAGGGCGGCCTCTACCGCGCACTCGCCAAGCGCCACACCGACGCACTGCTGAGCGCCCTGCGGGCTGCGCTCGACGCGCCGTCCGAGCGGCGCGAGCGGGTCGAGGCGACCCTGGACACGTATCTCGCGGCGATCGAGGCCAGTCCCCAGGTCTACCGCTTCCTGATGCACCCGTCCGACGACTCGGCCCCCTCCCCCGAGCAGGGTTTCGACGTCGGCCGGCACTCGGCCCCGCTGCTGCGCCGCCTGGGCGAGGAACTGGGCAAGGTGATCGCGGAGAGGGTCGATCTCGGACCGGAGAGCGAGCAGATGGCCCGCATCTGGGGCCACGGCATCGTCGGCATGATGCACGCGGCCGGTGACTGGTGGCTGGGCGACCGGCCGTGCTCGCGCGAGCAGCTGGTGCGCAGCCTCGCCGACCTGCTGTGGGGCAGGCTGGCCGAGGCCGGCGACCTGCCCGGCGGCCAGGGGTTCTGAGCGGCCGCCCGGGCCTAGGGACCCGCTTTCCGGGGCCCGGGGCCCGGGGCCCGAAGTCAGCCTGACTTCTCCGTACGGCCCCACGACGAGCGCCGGACCGCGCGCAGTGCCCTGGCCCGGCGCAGCCCCGTGAGCCGGTCGGTGTAGACCATGCCGTCGAGATGGTCGCACTCGTGCTGCAGGCAGCGGGCGAACCAGCCGGTGCCTGTGATCCGCACCGGTTCCCCGGTGACCGTCCGGCCCTCCACCACCGCGCGGTCGAAACGCGGGGTGCCGGCTTCGAGCCCGGGAAGTGACAAACAGCCCTCCGGTCCGCGTACGGTGATCCCGTCCGCCTCGACGAGTACGGGATTGACGATGTGTCCCAGGTGGCGCACCTCGTCGTCGTCGGGACAGTCGTAGACGAACACCTTGAGCGGCACGCCGATCTGGTTCGCGGCGAGCCCCACACCGTTCGCGGCGTACATGGTGGCGAACATGTCCTCCACCAGCCGGGAGAGCGACGGCCCGAAGTCGGTGACGTCGTCGCACGGGCTGTGGAGCGACGGGGCGCCGAACAGGCTCATGGCACGAACGCGTCCGGAACTGCCGGGGATCGGGCGGTTTCGCATGGGGAGAAGCGTACGTTCCACGTGACCTCCACGTTCCCCGTGGTGCCGAGGTGCGGTCGTAGCGCCGGACATCGATAGGCTGGGCGCGGACTTACGCAAGGAGGATCTAGGACGATGGCAGGCAACACGGAGCCGTTGTCGCCGCGGGCCAAGCTCGCCGTGACGGCGGGCAAGGCCGCGGCGGCGGTGTCGCGCGCTGCGGGGCGCGGCAGCGGATCGGTGATCGGCGGCCGGGTGGCGCTCAAGCTCGACCCCGACCTGCTCGGGCGGCTGGCGCAGCACCTGGATGTGATCCTCGTGTCCGCGACGAACGGCAAGACGACGACGACCCGGCTGATCGCGGAGGCACTGACGGCCGCGGGGCCCGTCGTGTCGAACGCGCTCGGGGCCAACATGCCCGCGGGGATCACCTCCGCGCTGGCAGGGGGCTCGGACGCACGGTACGGCGTGATCGAGGTCGACGAGAAGTACCTCGCCGGTGTGGCACGTGACACGACCCCGAAGGTGATCGCGCTGCTCAACCTCTCCCGCGACCAGCTGGACCGCGCGGCGGAGACCCGGATGCTGGCGGAGAAGTGGCGTGAGGGCCTCTCGGGCTCCAAGGCCGTGATCGTGGCCAACGCCGACGATCCGCTCATCGTCTGGGCCGCTTCCTCCTCGCCCAATGTGGTGTGGGTCGCGGCGGGACAGGCGTGGAAGGACGACGCCTGGTCCTGCCCGTCCTGCGGTGGAGTGATGCAGCGCCCCGGTGACGACTGGTTCTGCGGCGAGTGCGGTTTCCGCCGCCCCGCCCCGAGCTGGGCGCTGAACGGGGACTACGTCCTGGACCCGCACGGTTCCGCATGGCCGATCCACCTCCAGCTGCCGGGCCGGGCCAACAAGGCCAACGCCACGAGCTCGGCCGCGGTGGCCGCCGTCTTCGGCGTACCGCCGCAGGTGGCCCTGGAGCGCATGTACCAGGTTCAGGCCGTGGCGGGCCGTTACGACGTCGTCACCTTCCTCGGCCGCGAGCTCCGGCTCCTGCTGGCGAAGAACCCGGCGGGCTGGCTCGAGACGTTCTCCCTGATCGACCCGCCGCCCACCCCGGTCATCCTCTCGGTGAACGCGCGGGGCGCCGACGGCACGGACACCTCCTGGCTGTGGGACGTCGACTACACCCAGCTCTACGGTCACCCGATCTTCGTGCTCGGTGACCGCAAGCTGGACCTCGCGGTCCGGCTCGAGGTGGCCGGACTTGACTTCCGTGTCTGCGAGACCCTGGACGAGGCCGTCCAGATGGCGCCGCCGGGCCGCATCGAGGTCATCGCCAACTACACCGCCTTCCAGGATCTGCGCCGTCGTGTCGGCAACTGACCCCCGCGCGGGCAACCCCCGGAGAGGACGAAGCATGAGCAACAACAGCCTGCGGCTGGTGTGGGTCTACCCCGACCTCCTCAGCACCTACGGCGACCAGGGCAACGCCCTGGTGGTGGAGCGCCGGGCACGCCAGCGCGGTCTCGACGTGTCGCGCGTGGACGTGCGCAGCGACCAGCCCATCCCCACGTCGGGCGACATCTATCTGATCGGCGGCGGTGAGGACCGGCCGCAGCGGCTCGCCTCGGAGCGGCTGCGCCGGGACGGCGGGCTGAACAGGGCCGCTTCGAACGGTGCGATCATCTTCTCCGTCTGTGCGGGCTACCAGATCCTCGGCCACGAGTTCATCAACGACCTCGGCGAGCGCGAGCCCGGCCTCGGGCTGCTCGACGTCGTCTCGACCCGGGGTGAGGGTGCCCGGTGCGTCGGCGACGTACTCGGGGACATCGATCCGAACCTGGGTCTGCCGCCGCTGACGGGTTTCGAGAACCACCAGGGCATCACCCACCTCGGCCCGGCGGCGCGGCCCTTCGCCCGGGTGCGGCTCGGCCGGGGCAACGGCACGGGTGACGGCACGGAGGGCGCGTACAACGACACCGTGTTCGGCACCTACATGCACGGGCCGGTCCTGGCACGCAACCCGCTGATCGCGGACCACCTGCTGAAGCTGGCGCTGGACGTGAACGCGCTGCCGCCGAGCGACGACCGGTGGTACGAGGCGCTGCGCGCCGAGCGGATCGCGGCCGCGACCCAGCCCGCCTGACGTACCGTTGCGGACCGGCCCTCCCGGGGGCCGGTCCGCGTGCGTGTGACCTGTGTACATCCGGTGGACGTCCAGCAGTCGGACAGTGGGTTCGGTCCGGCCACCCCGCGCCGGTAGGGTGGCGGGGATCCAACCGGACGACGTGGTCCGGCGTCGGCCCACGTTGCAAAGGTTTCCCGGGCAATGCGAATTGGTGTGCTCACCTCCGGCGGCGACTGCCCCGGCCTCAACGCCGTCATCCGTTCCGTCGTGCACCGCGCGGTGGTCGACCACGGCGACGAGGTCATCGGCTTCCACGACGGCTGGAAGGGCCTCCTCGAGTGCGACTACCGCAAGCTCGACCTCGACGCGGTCGGCGGCATCCTCGCCCGCGGCGGCACGATCCTCGGCTCCTCCCGCGTCCAGCCCGCGCATCTGCGTGACGGCGTGGAGCGTGCGAAGGGCCATGTCGCGGACCTCGGCCTGGACGCGATCATACCGATCGGCGGCGAGGGCACGCTGAAGGCCGCCAACCTCCTTTCCGAGGCGGGCCTGCCCATCGTCGGTGTGCCCAAGACCATCGACAACGACATCGCCTCCACCGACGTGACCTTCGGTTTCGACACGGCCGTCGGGGTCGCCACCGAGGCGCTGGACCGGCTGAAGACGACGGCCGAGTCGCACCAGCGCGTGCTGATCGTCGAGGTCATGGGCCGGCACACCGGCTGGATCGCGCTGCACTCCGGCATGGCGGCCGGCGCGCACGCCATCGTCGTACCCGAGCGGCCCTTCGACATCGACGAGCTGACCGAACTGGTCGGCCGGCGCTTCTCGGACGGCAAGAAGTTCGCGATCGTGGTCGTGGCGGAGGGCGCCAAGCCCCGGGAGGGCTCCATGGAGTTCAGCCAGGGCAAGAAGGACATCTACGGCCACGAGCGCTTCGCCGGTGTGGCGACGCAGCTCTCCGGTGAGCTGGAGCAGCGCCTCGGCAAGGAGGCCCGCCCGGTGATCCTCGGCCATGTGCAGCGCGGCGGCACCCCCACCGCCTACGACCGTGTCCTGGCCACCCGCTTCGGCTGGCACGCGGTGGAGGCCGCCCACCGCGGTGAGTTCGGCATGATGACCGCGCTGCGCGGCACGGACATCACGATGGTTCCGCTGGCGGCGGCCGTGGAGACCCTGAAGACGGTCCCGGCCGAGCGCTACGCAGAGGCCCAGGTCGTGCTCTGACCGTCCCGACGCCCCGTGAACCGCCCCCGGCCGCACCTCCGGCCGGGGGCGGTTCTAGTCTGGACCGGACAACCGGCACGAATCGGGGACGTCCCCAGCGGGAGTGAACAGATGGATCACAGCGGGCACGGCATGAACATGGATCTGCCGCCGTTCACGCTGGGACGTGGGCTGGAGTTCTCCGCGGACCCGTTCTTCCTGATCGGCTGCCTCGTCGCACTCGCCCTGTACGGCTACGGGGTCGTGCGGCTGCGCCGCCGGGGCGACGGCTGGCCGGTGAACCGGACCGTGCTCTTCGCCGTCGGCGTACTGTCCATCGCCCTGGTGATGTGCACGGGACTCAACGACTACGGCATGGTCATGTTCAGCGTGCACATGGTGCAGCACATGGTGATCAGCATGGTGTCGCCGATCCTGCTGCTGCTCGGCGCTCCGGTGACGCTGGCGCTGCGGGCGCTGCCGGTGGCAGGGCGGGGCCGCACAGGTCCGCGCGAGCTGCTGCTCAAGCTGCTGCACAGCCGTTACATGAAGATCGTCACGCATCCGGTCTTCACTATCCCGCTCTTCATCGCGAGCCTGTACGGGCTTTACTTCACCCCGCTGTTCGATTTCCTGATGGGGTCGAAGACGGGCCACATCGCGATGATGGTGCACTTCCTGGCGGTCGGCCTGGTGTTCTTCTGGCCGATCATGGGCGTCGACCCCGGCCCGCACCGGCCCGGCTACGTGATGCGGATGCTGGAGCTCTTCGCCGGCATGCCGTTCCACGCGTTCTTCGGGATCGCGCTGATGATGGCGAGCCAGCCGATGGTGAAGGCGTACGAGAATCCTCCGGCCTCGCTCGGCATCGACGCCCTGGCCGACCAGACCGCGGCCGGCGGGATCGCCTGGGCGTTCAGCGAGATCCCGTCCGTGCTGGTGCTGATCGCGCTGGTCTTCCAGTGGTACCGCTCCGAGCAGCGGACGGCCAAGCGTTCCGACCGTGCCGCCGACCGTGACGGCGACCAGGAGCTGAAGGCCTACAACGCCTATCTCGCCTCACTGCAGGCACGCGGACAGTAGCGGTGGGCCCGCCCGAGGGGTGACCATGGCTGCAACGGCCGTGCGGCCGGGTGAGGAGCGTGTGCTCATGCCTGGATCCACGAAGACCATGGGAGTGCTCACCGTCGGCGCGCTGGTCGCGGTGACGGCGTACTCGGTGGCACTGGGGAGCAATGGCTGGCTCTGGTTCGGCTGGGTGGTCCTCGGGCTGGCCACGCTGGGGATGGTCGCCACCCGCGACACCTGAGGCACGAGCCGGGGCACGGCGTTCCGGACGGTTCCCCCGCAGCCGGTCAGCCGTGCCGCCCGCCGTGCGGGGACGCCTCCGCGGTGACACCCTTGTGCCACTGTGTGGCGGAAGACCCGGCCGGTGCGAGTGGGCGGGTCGTTTCCGTCGCACGTCTTCCTCGGCGGAAAGGGTGCTGCGCATGGACAGGTCCGGGTTGGTGGAGGCGATCGGGCGTAAGACCGCGGCCGGCGGCGAGCTGCCGGCCGAGCAGATCGGCCGGGTCGTCGACGCCGTGTTCGGCACGGTCGCGGAGGCCGGTGCCGTCGCCGAGGCGCTCAAGGCGGGCAGGACGGTCACTCTGGTCGGCTTCGGCAGTTTCCACATCGTCGGCGGGGAGGCCGCCCTGCGGCCGGGCAAGGCCCTCAACGAGTTCGTCCACGACCGGGCCGGATGACGCGGGTACCGGGCCTGTGGCGGTCATGACGCTCCGCGCCGAAGGGCCGGCGTCGCCCGAGGACGTGTGGCTGCGTTACGTCACACCCGCGTGCTGGCCGTCGTGGTCGCCGCAGATCAGGGCGGTGCGCGTGGACGACAGACGGATCGTGCCGGGCACCCGGGGTGAGATCGTCTCGCTGTTCGGCGTCAGAGCGGCCTTCGCAGTCGAGTCCGTGGACGAGGAGCGGCGGCTGTGGACGTGGCGTGTTCTGCTCGGACCGGTGCGTCTGCGTCTGCTTCACGAGGTCCTGCGCCGGCCGGGCGGATCGGCCACGACACTCCGGATCGAAGGGCCTGCCGTCGCGCTCGCCGCCTATGCCGGCCCGGCACGGTGGGCGCTGGGGCGACTGGTGCGGGGGTAAGGGGCCGCTTGCGCAGGCGCGCGTGTGCGTTCGCACCGCTCCCTGCGTCCCGCCGCGTCAGGCAGGAGCCGCGTCCGCCCCGTAGTGCTCCGGGGCGGATGTCCGACGCTGCGGTCCGGCCGACGCACTTCAGGATGCGCAGCGCGATCGCCCGCTCGGTGGCACTCGGTCCCGCCCGCTCGGCGGCAGGCAGCTGATGGACGGCGAGCCGGGGCTGGACGCGGATCGCACTCCCGCCAGTTCTGCCCCCGGCCCGGGGTCGGCACCGTCCCGCACACTTTCCGCGGCCCGGGTACCGAGGCCCGGCGGCCCGTCCCGCGCAACTTCCCGGTAGCACCCGAAACAGGGCTACGATCGATCACCGAGGAGAAGCACGGGGTTCGTACGGACCATGGTCTGAGGACCATCGACTGATGAGCCATCAGGTAAGGCGGCGAGGAGCGGGTACCCGTTCCGGAGGGGCCGGGCCGGGGCAGGCGGTGCGACCGAGCCGACCAGAGCAACAACAGCGTGCGTGACCTGGCAGAACGCGGCGACCGGCCCGGTCCGGAAGACGAGGAGATAGCTGTGTTCTATTACGTCCTTAAGCATGTCGTGCTGGGCCCCTTGCTGCGGCTGACGTTCCGGCCCCGCATCGAGGGACTGGAACACATTCCCGACGAGGGTGCGGCCATCGTCGCCGGGAACCATCTCTCCTTCTCCGACCACTTCCTGATGCCCGCGATCCTCAAGCGCCGCATCACGTTCCTCGCGAAGGCGGAGTACTTCACCGGCCCCGGCATCAAGGGCAAGCTGACCGCCGCGTTCTTCCACAGCATCGGGCAGATCCCCGTGGACCGGTCCGGCAAGGAAGCGGGACAGGCGGCGATCCGTGAAGGGCTGGGGGTGCTGAGCAAGGGTGAGCTGCTGGGCATCTATCCGGAAGGCACCCGCTCGCACGACGGACGGCTGTACAAGGGCAAGGTCGGGGTCGCGGTGATGGCCATCAGGGCGGGGGTCCCCGTCATCCCCTGCGCGATGGTCGGAACGTTCGAGATCCAGCCGCCCGGACAGAAGGTGCCGAAGGTCAAGCGGGTCACGATCCGGTTCGGGGAACCGCTCGATTTCTCCCGCTACGCCGGCCTGGAGGACCAGAAGGCGGCGATCCGGGCGGTCACGGACGAGATCATGTACGCCATCCTCAACCTCTCCGGCCAGGAGTACGTCGACGAGTACGCGGTCAAGGCGAAGGCCACGCAGGCCGAGGAGTCCAGGAAGTTCCCGCGCCGCTCACGCTGAGCGGGGAATCTGCTGCGGGCAGATGTCCCTGTTCCGGCGGCCGGGGCGGCCGTAGCGTTTCCCGTATGAGCAGAGGACGGGCATTCGTGCTGGGCGCGACGGGACAGATCGGCCGGGCCGCGGTGAGGGCTCTGGCCGCGGACGGCTGGGAGGTGACCGCGGCCTCCCGTGGCGGTGGCCGCGACGACACCTGGGGCGATGACGTCCGCACCCTCGCCCTCGACCGCGAGGTCGAGGGCGCCCTGGCGGGCGCGCTCGAGGACGGCTGCGACGTCCTCGTCGACATGGTCGCCTTCGGCCGGGGTCATGCCGCACAGCTGACGGGGACGGCGGACCGGGTCGGGTCCGCGGTCGTGGTCTCCAGCGGCGCGGTGTACGAGGACGAACAGGGCCGCAGTTTCGACACGCAGGGCGAGCCGGACGGCTTCCCCCGGTATCCGGTGCCGATCCCGGAGAGGCAGCGCACGGTGACGCCGGGGGACTCGACGTACGGAACGAGGAAGGCCGCGCTGGAACAGGAGCTGCTTGCGGCAGGCGACGCGTTGCCGGTGACTCTGCTGCGGGCGGGCGCGATACACGGAGCGCACTGCCGCACACCGCGAGAGCTGTACTTCGTGAAGCGTCTGCTGGACGGGCGCAGGCGACGGGTCCTCGCGTACGGCGGGGCGAGCCGCTTCCATCCGGTCCATGTGTCCAATGTCGCCGAGCTCATACGGCTCGCCGCGCTGCGGCCGGCCTCCCGGGTCCTCAACGCGGGGGACCCACAGGCTCCGACCGTCGCGGAGATCGGCGCGGCGGTCGACGGCGTACTCGGGCTGGAGACCGAGACCGTCTTGGTCGCGGGCGCGCCGCCGGACAGGGGCGTGGGTGAGACTCCGTGGAGCGGTGCGCATCCTGTCGTCTACGACATGTCGGCCGCCGAACAGGAGTTGGGCTACCGCCCGGTGACGGAGTACGCGCGGTCACTGCCGCAGACCGTCGAGTGGCTCGTCGCACAGCTCGACGGACGTGACTGGAAGGAGGTCTTTCCGAAGATGGTGCGCGGCTACGGCGAGACGCTCTTCGACTACGCGGCGGAGGATGCCTGGCTGAACCGGTACGACCGCGACGCATGAGCGCGCCGCCCCGGTCCGGGGGGTGAGCGGGCGGCCGCCCGATGTCATCGGCCGCCCGCTCACGTCAGGTGGTCACGGCTTCGGTGTGGCGTGCGGGGTGCACGTCACATCGCTCCGGTCGGTCTTTCCCGTGAGCAGGTAGGCGTCCACCCGCTCGTTGACGCAGGGGTTGACCAGGCCGGTGACACCGTGGGAGCCGGCGCCCTTCTCGGTGATGAGACGGGAGCCCTTGAAGCGCTTGTGCAGTTCGACGGCGCCTTCGTACGGAGTGGCGGCATCGCGCGTGGACTGCACGATCAGCACCGGGGGCAGACCCTTGCCGGTACGGACCTCCAGCGGCGTCTGCTGCCTGGACGACCAGGTCGCACAGGGCAGGTTCATCCAGGCGTTGGCCCAGGTCATGAACGGGTAGTCCTGGTGCAGCCGGGTGTTGTCGCGGTCCCACTTACTCCAGCTGGTGGGCCACTTGGCGTCCGCGCACTCGACCGCCGAGTACACGGCGTTGCTGTTCTCCGCACGGATGTTGCCCGCGGTGTCCGACAGGTCGGGTGCCGCGGCGTCGATCAGCGCCTGGGTGTCGCCGCCCAGATAGTCGCTCCAGACCCGGGCGGTGGGAGCCCAGGCGGAGTCGTAGTACGGCGCGCTCTGGAAGAACCCGATGAGCTCGGCGGGGCCCACGACGCCGCCGATCGGGCTCTTCTTGGCCGCGGCCCGCAGCGTCAGCCACGCCTGCTCGACCTTCTCGGGCGTGTCACCGATGTGGTAGGCCGCGTCGTTCTGGGCGACCCACGCCTTCCAGTCGTTCCAGCGCGTCTGGAAGGCGATGTCCTGGTTGAGGTTTGCCTCGTACCAGATGTTGTCCTTCGCCGGACTGATCACGCTGTCGACGACCATGCGGCGTACGTGCGCCGGGAAGAGCGTTCCGTAGACCGCGCCCAGGTAGGTGCCGTAGGAGACGCCCAGGAAGTTGAGCTTCTTCTCACCGAGCGCGGCGCGGATGACGTCCAGGTCGCGCGCGGTGTTGGGCGTGGTCATGTGCGGCAGCATGTCGCCGCTGCGCTCGGCGCATCCGTCGGCGTACTCGGCCGCGAGCTTGCGCTGGGCCGACTTGTCGGCCTCGCTGTCCGGGACCGGATCCGCCTTCGGGGCCTTCACGAACTCCTGCGGATCGATGCAGGAGATCGGCGCCGAGTGGCCGACGCCGCGCGGGTCGAAGCCGACGAAGTCGTAAGCCTTCGCCGTCTTCGTCCAGAGCGGGTTCTTCGTGACGATGCGCTTCGGGAACGCCATACCGGAGCCGCCGGGGCCTCCGGGGTTGTAGACGAGTGCGCCCTGGCGCTCTTCCTTCGTACCCGTGCTGACGTGCCGGTCGACCGCGAGCTCGATCTGCTTGCCGTTCGGCTTGGCATAGTCGAGCGGAACGCTCACCCAGCCGCACTGGATGGGTGCGGCGATCGCCCAGTCGGCCGGACAGTCCGTCCAGTCGATACCGGCCTTCGCGGCCCGGGCCGCGGCGATCTGGACACCGCGGGTCTCCCGGTCGCCGTGGTGCCGGCTGTCGGCACCCGCGGCCGGTGCGGCTATCGCCCCCGCTATGAGCGTGCCCGCGATCAGAGTGCCGGCCGGACCGAGCATCGCTGTGCGTCTCAAGTGGAACCTCCCCCTGCGTGATGCGCCGCGGGTGGCGGCGCGTTCGTTCTACGTGTGCGGGAGGATCCTTTCGTCTGTGAGGTTGCTGAGACAGGGCGTAGACATGTTTCTTTACCGAACCAATAACCGGTGCTTCATGTCCCGCTGAGCGAACTCAGTCTCAGCACACACCCTTTGACCCGTTTTGCAGAGTCTCCAGCGCTTCGTCCAGCACCGTGCGCAGCAGGCGGGCGTCGGCGGCGATCGCGGTGACCAGGACAGCGGGGCCCGCGAGCGGGGTGAGCACGGCGGTGGGGCCGATCAGCCGCGGCGCGGGAAGCCCGTCGTCGTACGCGGGGTCGACGACGAGCAGTTGCCCGACGGCCCGGTGACCGCCCAGGACGGCCGCGCCGTCCCAGCCTCCGGGGGCCCCGGGCCCGTAGGCCAACTGCTGGTCGAGCAGTGGCCGTCCGGCTCTTCGCACCGTGAGGTGGGTCGAGAGCCGCCCGGTGCGTTCTCCGTGACGGCCGAGGATCTGTTCCTCGCGCAGCACCAGGCGTGCGGTGCCCGCGAGTTCGGCCCGTGTGGTCATGTCGAGCTCGCTGCCGCAGGCGGAGACGAGCTGTTCGGGGAGCCAGCGGAGCTCCGCCCCCTCCCCCACGCGCAGCCGCACGTCGTACGAGGCGGGGCCGGCGTCCGGGCCCGCCCCCGGCAGCGCCACGGTGGCGGCGACGGAGTCCACCGTCACCCGCGCGCAGTCCTCGGCCCGGACCTCGATGGCTAGCCGGTCGCCGCCGAGGGGCGCGCTCATCGCGCCGACCACGGTGGCACGCGCGTACGCGGGATCCGGTGATCTGGTCCGGCGCACGGCGAGCGGCCCGTCGCTCTCCAGCACCGGCAGTGCCGTGCCGCCCCGTCCGTCGGCGACCGCCGTGATCCGGGCGGTGGCCGAGACGCTCATGCCGCCCAGTCCGCGAGCCGCTCCCGCACCCAGTCGGCGACGGGTGCGACACCGTCGGCACCGGTGAGTGAGGTGAACACCACGGGGAGCCCGCCGCGCTGTTCGGCGGCGTCGCGGGCCATCCGGTCCAGGTCGGAGCCGACGTACGGGGCGAGGTCGGTCTTGTTGATGACGAGCAGGTCGGCAGTGGTGACACCCGGACCGCCCTTGCGGGGGATGTCGTCGCCGCCCGCGACGTCGATCACGAAGACCTGGGCGTCGACGAGCCCCTTGGAGAAGGTCGCGGTCAGGTTGTCGCCCCCCGATTCGACGAGGATCAGGTCCAGGGGGCCGACCGAGTCCTCAAGGTCCTCGACCGCTTCGAGGTTGGCGGAGATGTCGTCGCGGATGGCGGTGTGCGGGCAGGCGCCGGTCTCGACGGCCTGGATGCGCTCGGGCGGCAGGACCGCGTTGCGGAGCAGGAAGGCGGCGTCCTCGCGGGTGTAGATGTCGTTGGTGACGACGGCGATGGAGACGCGGTCGCGCAGGGCGCGGCAGAGGGCGGCGACGGTGGCCGTCTTACCGGAGCCGACCGGGCCGCCGAGGCCGATGCGCAGCGCGCGCCGGGTGCCGTCGGGGCGTGCGGCGTCGGCGCTGACGGCGGCGGGGCCGTGGTTTCCGTGGTCGAGATGCATGGGTGCGGCTCCTGGTGGTGACGGGCGGGGTGAGGGGCGCGGGTTCAGGACGCGAACAGGCGGACCGGCCAGGCCGCGTGGGCCTCGGCCGAGATGTCGAGCAGCGGGGCGGAGGCGGCGGGCAGGGCGTCGACGCCCTGC
>NZ_MAPV01000309.1:317-557 GCF_001700505.1 Streptomyces mutomycini | reverse complement strand
ACAGGCCCGAGCGCTTGAGCGACGCCGGGCAGTGCAGGTAGATCTCGTCGATGTCCACGACCAGCGCGAGGTCGGGACGGCGGCCCCTGACCCTCATCTCGTCGAAGACCGGAGCGTCGGTGAGTACGCGGGCCCGGCCGTTGATCCGCAGGACCGTCATCGCGCCCGGTATCAGGTACAGCAGCCCCACGTGCGGGTTGGACAGGATGTTGTGGAAGCTGTCACCGCGCCGGTTGCCCG
>NZ_MAPV01000309.1:0-177 GCF_001700505.1 Streptomyces mutomycini | reverse complement strand
ACGGCCGCGGGCGCGGCGTTCGACAAGGGGTACTCCGAACCTCGTGGGGGCGCAGCAGCGGAACGCTGACCTGGCACTATTAGGTTCACCTTACTTATGCTCGCGGGTGCTCCCCGTCCCGGGGGCGACAAGCGCGGGGGTGAAGGCGGGCGGCGGGGGCGACTCCGCGCCCTACGC
>NZ_MAPV01000308.1 GCF_001700505.1 Streptomyces mutomycini | reverse complement strand
TGTCGGCCGAGGAGTCCGCCGGGCGCAGCGCCCCGTGGGCCGCCGATCTGCTGCGGACGCTGCACGGCGGCCTGGACGACCGGGTGGACGACCGCACGGCGCTGCTGACGGACCAGCTGAGCAGCCCGGACCCCTGGCAGCGCCTCGACGCCGTACGGATGAGCGGCGGGCTGATGCGGGCCTGGCGTGGTTCGTACGAGGGTCTGGTGCGGCTCGTCGGTGTGCAGCTCGCGGACCCGGAACCGCGGCTCGCGGAGGCGGCCTCGCACGTGCTGGAGGAGTTGTTCGGTCTGGCCGCGCCGGCGGCCGACGCCCTGGCAGCCCGGGTGGCGGCGGACCCCGGTGCGTGGGTGAGGGAGTGGGCGAGCGGGCCGCCGGGCCTGGGCTCGGCGGTGAAGGGGCTGTCCAGGCTGGGCGACGCCCGGGTGCTGCCCGCGCTGGCAGCCGCCCTGGAGCGGCCCGAGGTGCCGCATGACGTGGGGTTCGCGATCCGTTGCCTCGGTGGAGCGGCGGCCCCGCTCGCCGGGGTACTGCGGCGCAGGCTCGGCGAGGTCGGTCTGGACGAGGGCGCGTACGACCGGGCGAGCCCGCTGCTCGCCGGGCTGACGGCGCTGCGCGCGGGCGAGGCCGCCCCGGAGGTGCTGCGGGTGCTGCGGGGGGCGCCCGAGTACCGGGGAGAGTGGCTGCGCACTGCGGCACTGCGGGCGCTGGGGTCGTTCGGGCCGGCCGCACACTGCGCCGTTCCGGAGCTGCGCCGGCTGGTCCGGCGGCCCGGGTCGGCGGCGGCGACGGAGGCGGCGGAGGCCCTGTGGGCGGTCTCGGGTGATGCCGAAGCGGTGCTGCCGGTGCTGGCCGAGGGGCTGCGGGCGCAGCAGGTGCACGACTGCCGGGCGGCCGCGAAGGCGCTGGGCGGGCTGGGACGGCGGGCCGAAGCGGTGGCACCGAGGCTGCGGGCCCTGATGGCGCACGAGGAGCTGTGGCTCCGGGTCGACGCCGCGATCGCCCTCTGGGAGGTGTCGGGACGGACCGCGGAGGTGGTGCCGGTGCTCCTCACCGCATGGGAGAGGAACCGGCACGTCAGGGTCCGGGTCGCGGAATGTCTGGCGCGGATGGGTCTGGCTGGGGCAGGGTCGGACGCGGCACGGGTACTGCGTGCCGAGCTTCTCTCCGTACGCCGTCACAACGCGATGGACGGCGGCTACGGCAGTCACGACACTTATGAGGACGAGAAGCTGCTGGCACTCTGCCGGCGGACGCTTCTGGAAGACACGGGGAAAGGAACCACATCATGATCATTTTCGGTACGCGGGGCTATCTCTATCAGCTGGCGGTCCTGACGATGGTGTGCGGCTGGTGCGGCAATCCCGCGGCGCACACCCTGCGCAAGCGCGTCACCAAGTTCACGCTGTTCTTCGTGCCGCTGTTCCCCTTCTCCACGAAGTACGCGACGCAGTGCACCTTCTGCGGCGGGGAACGGCAGATACCGAAGGAGCAGGCGGAGCAGCTGCTCGCGCAGGCCCAGGGCGGACAGGACGGCAATCCGTTCGGCGCCGCCCAGCAGCAGCCCGGCTACGCGCCTCCCGGCGGCCAGAACCCGTACCAGAGCTGAGCCGTCCCCGGGAGCGTCCGCCGAGTAGTGCCACGAAGCTGACATAAGGGAAATAACACCCGCCTCTTGCTACGTTGCGGGGCATGACCGCAACGACGGCGGACGCACGCCCTCCCGAGCTACGCCTGCCCAAGCGGCGCGGCGTCGAGCTCTCGCTCCTGATCGGGGCCGTGCTCATCTCCGTCTACGGCTACGCGGCCGTCGGCCTCGCCCGGAACAACGCCGTACCCCCCGACGTCGCCGGGTACGGCGCCGGCCTCGGTCTCCTCGCCCTGCTCGCCCACCTCGCGGTCCGCTTCCGCGCCCCGTTCGCCGATCCGCTGCTGCTGCCCATCGCCGTCCTGCTCAACGGGCTGGGTCTGGTGCTGATCTACCGGCTCGACCTGGAGACCCCGAGCGACCGGGCGGCGACGACGCAGCTGATCTGGTCCACACTCGGGGTGGCCTTCTTCATCGCCGTCGTCGTGCTCCTGCGCGACCACCGGGTGCTCCAGCGGTACGCGTACGTGTCTGTCGCGGCGGCCCTGGTGCTGATGATCGTGCCGATCTTCTTCCCCGCGGTGAACGGGGCGAAGATCTGGATCCGGATCGGCGGGCTCTCCTTCCAGCCCGGCGAGTTCGCCAAGATCCTGCTCGCGGTCTTCTTCGCCGCGTACCTGGCCGCGAACCGCAACGCGCTCGCGTACACCGGCCGCACGATCTGGAAGCTCCAGTTCCCCACCGGCCGCGTCCTTGGCCCCATCGTCGCGATCTGGCTGCTCAGCGTCGGCGTCCTCGTCCTCGAACGGGACCTCGGCACCTCGCTGCTCTTCTTCGGCCTCTTCGTGATCATGCTCTACGTGGCCACCGGCAGGACCGGGTGGATCGCCGTCGGGCTGCTCCTCGCCGCCGCGGGCGCCTTCGCCGTCGGCTCGTTCGAACCGCATGTGCACAGCAGGGTGGAGGACTGGCTGGACCCGTACGCCACGATCAACGCGGGCCAGGGGCCCGGCCAGCTCGCCCAGTCCCTCTTCGCGTTCGCCGCCGGCGGCATGCTCGGCACCGGTCTCGGGCTCGGCCACTCCATCCTCATCGGCTTCGCCGCCAAGTCCGACTTCATCCTGGCCACCGCGGGCGAGGAGCTCGGCCTGGCCGGGCTCACCGCGATCTTCCTGCTGTACGCCCTGCTGGTGGCCCGCGGTTTCCGGGCGGGCCTGGCGCTGCGGGACCCCTTCGGGCGGCTCCTGTCGATCGGCCTCGCCTCGATCCTGGCGCTCCAGGTCTTCGTGATCGCGGGCGGGGTGATGGGCCTGATCCCGCTGACCGGGATGGCGATGCCGTTCCTGGCGCAGGGCGGTTCGTCCGTGGTCACCAACTGGATCATCGTGGCGCTGCTCATCCGGGTCAGCGACGTGGCCCGCACCCCCGACCCCGGGCCCGACCCCGACCCCGGACCAGGCACCGCACCGGCCGCGGAGGAGAAGTGATCCCCTACATCCGGCGCGCCGCCGGATTCTGCCTGTTCCTCCTCCTCGCCCTGCTGGCGAACGCCGCCCGCGTCCAGCTCTTCGAGGCCGATGAACTCAACACCAACTCCGCCAACCGCCGTACCACCATCGACCGTTACGACCAGCCGCGCGGCAACATCCTGGTCGGCGACGAACCCGTCACCGGCTCGAAGGACACCGGCGAGCAGCTGGCGTACGAGCGCACCTACCGCCACGGCCCGCTGTACGCGCCGGTGACGGGCTACGCCTCGCAGACGTACGGCACCACGCTGCTGGAGAACGCCGAGGACGCCGTCCTCTCCGGCACCGACCCGCTCCTGGCCCCGCTCCCGCTGTGGGGTGACATCACCCGCAGCCGGCAGCCGGGCGGCGATGTCGTCACCACCGTCGAGGACTCGGTGCAACGCGCGGCGTACGAGGGCCTGGACGGCCGGCGCGGAGCGGTGGCCGCCCTCGACCCGGGCACCGGGCGGATCCTGGCGCTGGTCTCCTCCCCGTCCTACGACCCCGAGGTCCTCTCGGGCACCGGCTCCTCGGTCACCGACGCCTGGGCGCGGCTCAACCGTGCGCAGAGCCGGCCGATGCTCAACCGGGCCATCCGGCAGACCTATCCGCCCGGTTCGGCCTTCAAGATCGTGACAGCGGCGGCGGCGCTCGACGCCGGCGTGGTCACCGATCCGGACGCGGCGACGGACACTCCGTCCCCGTACGTCCTGCCGGGCACCTCGACCGTGCTGCCCAACGAGGCGCGCGGCTGCGAGAAGGCGTCCCTGGCGGAGGCGATCCGGGTCTCCTGCAACACCGTGATGGCCCACCTAGGCGTCGAGGTGGGGCTGGACGGGATGCTGGAGGCGGTGGAGAGGTTCGGCTTCAACGACGACGGCCTCACGATCCCCTCCCGGGTGGCCCGCAGCAATTTCGACTCGGAGATGAGCGACGACCAGCTGGCCCAGTCCTCGATCGGCCAGTTCGACACGACGGCCACCCCGCTCCAGATGGCGATGGTGGCCGCGGCGGTGGCGAACGGCGGCGACCTCAGGCGCCCCCACCTGGTGGACCGGGTGACCACGGAAGACGGCGCCACGGTCCGCCGGCAGGACTCGGACTCGTACCGCCGGGCGATGGATCCGGCGACCGCCCAGCAGCTCCAGCGGATGATGACCGACGTCGTGGAGGACGGCACCGGCACGAACGCGGCGATCGACGGCGTGACGGTCGGCGGGAAGACGGGCACCGCCCAGCACGGGGTGGACAACTCCGGTACGCCGTACGCCTGGTTCATCGCCTGGGCGCAGGCACCGGACTCCGGCCGCCCGGCGGTCGCCGTCGCGGTGGTGGTGGAGGACGCGGAGGCGGACCGGGCGGACGTCAGCGGGGGCGGCAACGCGGCCCCGATCGCCCGGGCGGTGATGGAGGCGGCGCTGGAGGACTGAGGCCTGACGGGCGATCACGGCACGGGAGTGCCGGGACCTGGGCCGGGGCGCCCGCGCACAAGGGCGGAGACTGGTCCCATGACAGCGGCACTCGAAGCCTCCCTCGCCCGCATCGACCGGCTCGACCCGGAGCTGTGCGCCTTCACGGAGGTATGGCACGAGGAGGCGCGGGTCCGTGCGGCGGCCGCGTCCCGGCTTCCGCTCGCGGGGCTGCCGTTCGCCGTGAAGGGCCGCGCGGGCATCCGCTCGTACGCCGCCCGCCGGCTCATCGCCGCGGGCGGCGTCCCGGTCGGGGCGACCTCCGTCCCCGGCCCCGGTACGCCGTGGCAGACCTGGGGGCAGGGGACGCACGGCCGTACGGTCAACCCCTGGCGCCCCGACCGGACTCCGGGCGGCTCGTCCGCGGGATCGGCGGTGGCGGTCGCGGCGGGCATGGTGGAGCTGGCGACCGGCGGTGACGGCGCGGGGTCGGTACGGATCCCGGCGGCCTGGTGCGGGGTGTTCGGCCTGAGGACGAGCGCGGGCCTGCTCCCCTCCCCCGACCGCACGGGCCTGGCGACCGCCGGAGTGCTCGCGAGCTCGGCGGAGCGGGCGGAGGCGTATCTGCGCCATGTGACCGACGGTTACGTGCCGCAGCCCGCGCGGCTCCCCGTGCCGGCCGTCTACAGCCCCGACCTGGGCTTCGCGTCCGTCACCCCGGAGGTCGCGGACGTGACGCGGCGGGCGGTCGGCCGGCTGGTGGCGGCGGGAGCGGTACGCCTGGTGCCGGACCCCTGCGAACTGCTCGACCCGGCCGAGGCGTGGTTCGCGGTGCGCGCGGGACGCCCGACGCCGTCCACGGAGCGGCTCCGCACCGCCAACGACCGCACGCTGGACGCTCTTTTCGCCCGGGCGCCGCTGCTGCTCGCTCCGGTCGCGCCCACGCCCCCGCACGGCCACGAGGGTCCGGGGAACGTCTACTCCACCGCTCTCACCTGGCCGTTCAACCTCAGCGGTCATCCGGCGGCCAGTGTGCCCGCCGGCTTCACCTCGGACGGCTGCCCCGCCGGGCTCCAGCTGGTGACCGGCCGGGGAACCGACGCGGCGCTGCTCGGCATGGCGTGCGCGGTGGAGGACGCGCTGGGCCGGACGCCCCTCAGCCGAGCGGCCTGCGGATCTCCGCCCTGACCATCGCCGTCTCCTCGGCGGCCCGCGTCAGGTCGACCGACTGTGCGTCCTCTGCCGTCTCGGTGGGCCGGATCACGGCGACCATGGCCGCCGTGTTGGCGTCGCCCCAGGCGCACATCGGCGCGTAGGTCGTCGTGCCCAGGTCCGTCCAGCGCACGACCTGGCACTCCACCGTGATGCCGTAGCCGTCGGGCTCGAACTCCCTGGGCGGCACGACCGCCTCCGCTCCCTCGGCCCCGGCCGCGCCCTTCAGGATCTCTTCCCGCATGGACGCCGGGCTCGCCAGGCGTCCGTACATCCCCGAGAGGACCAGGACACCGCCCTCGTCCGTCGCGTAATGCGCGACGGACGAGGGCGGTGT
>NZ_MAPV01000307.1 GCF_001700505.1 Streptomyces mutomycini | reverse complement strand
CGCCACACTGCCCGAGTTACCGATGCCGAGGTATCCCTCGGAATCGTCCGGCGCGGCACTCAACCGGGAGGCGTAGTCGTGATACATCAGTCCCGCGAACACACCCGTGCGGCTGCCGCGCAGCGAGTCAGGGTCGATACCCGCCCGCTCGACGGCCTCCCACGAGGCTTCCAGGAGCAGCCGCTGCTGCGGGTCCATCGCCAGTGCCTCTCGCGGCGAGATCCCGAAGAACTCGGGGTCGAACTCCGCCGCTTGGTACAGGAATCCGCCCTCCTGCGTGTACGTCGTCCCCGTGCGGTCAGGGTCGGCGTCGAAGAGCGTGGCGATGTCCCAGCCCCGGTCGGCCGGGAAACTGTCGATGCCGTCCCCACCGCCTGCCACGAGTCGCCACAGGTCGTCCGGGTCGGATACCCCACCCGGATAGCGGCAGCTCATGCCGACGATCGCGATCGGATCGTCCACCGCCGCTACGGCCGCGGACGGGTCGCGGGAGGCGCCGGCCTCATCCCCGAGCGCCTCGGAGAGCACGAATGCGGCCAACTCCGCAGGTGTCGGGTAGTCGAAGACCAGGGTGGCCGGGAGGCGCAGCCCCGTCACGGTCGCGAGCCGGTTGCGCAGCTCGACTGCGGTGAGCGAGTCGAATCCCAGTTCCTTGAACGCCTGCGTCGCTCCGATGGCATGGCTGGATGAGTGTCCGAGTACTGTCGCGATCTGAGCCTTCACCAGCTCTTCCACGAGCCGGTCCCGATCCGCGGGCGCAAGTGCGATCACCCGGTCGGCAAGCACGGTCCCCCGGGCTGCTCCAGCTCGGGCAGCTTGCGACCTGGGCACCTGCACAAGTTTCTGGAACAGCGGCGGCACGGTGGTCGTGGAAGCGAGGCGACGCAGGACGGCACGGTCCAGCTTGATCGGCAACAGAGCGCCTGCGCCGACACCCGGTGCGGCATCGAACAGGGACAGTGCTTCGGGTGCGCTCAGTGGCAGGACGCCGTCCCGGGCCATGCGCTGGAGGTCGGCGTCATCGAGGCGCCCGAGCATCCCGCCCTCGGCCCAGGGCCCCCAGCCCAGCGAGAGACCCGCCAGCCCCTCAGCCCGCCGCACCTCGGCCAGAGCATCGAGGAACGCGTTCGCCGCCGCATAGTTCGCCTGACCCGACGACCCCAACGTCGCCGCAGCCGACGAGAACAACGTGAACATCGACAAATCCATGCCAGACGTCAGCTCATGCAGATGCCACGCCGCATCAACCTTCGGCCGCATCACCGCAGCCAACCGCTCCGACGTAAGCGACGACACCACACCGTCATCCAGCACACCCGCCGTATGCACCACACCCGCCAACGGATGCTCCGGAGCAATACCGCCCAGCACCTCGGCCAGCGCGGCACGATCCGCCACATCACACGCGACGAAGGACGCCTGCGCACCCAGCTCCTCCAACTCCGCCACCAGATCGGCAGCCCCCGGAGCATCACCGCCCCGCCGGCTCACCAGCAGCAGATGACGCACACCACGCTCCACCACCAAATGCCGCGCCACCAGCCCACCCAGCACACCACTGGCACCCGTCACCAACACCGTGCCCACACCCACCTCGGGAACACTCCCACCG
Organism: Streptomyces mutomycini; assembly: GCF_001700505.1. Taxonomy (GTDB): domain Bacteria; phylum Actinomycetota; class Actinomycetes; order Streptomycetales; family Streptomycetaceae; genus Streptomyces; species Streptomyces mutomycini. The sequence goes on along the minus strand of NZ_MAPV01000307.1, from coordinate 407 downwards.
GCACCTGCAGACACCCGCGCCAGCCTCGGCACGAACACCACACCACCGCGCACCGCCACCTGCGGCTCACCCGAAGCCACCACAGCCGACAGAACCGACTCATCGGCACCCTCGACATCCACCAGCACGAACCGCCCCGGATTCTCCGACTGCGCCGTCCGCACCAGACCCCACACAGCAGCCTGCACAGGATCGGGCGACTCACAGAACACCGCACCCGACGTCATCACCACCAGACACGCATCAGCGAACCGCTCATCCGCCAACCACCCCTGCACCAGACCCAAAGCCCGGCCCACCACTTCATGCGTACGCGACACCACACCACCGGACACCGAACCGGACCCCGCGAAAGACACCGCCACCACACCCGGCACCGCATCCACCACATCCAGACCCGTCACCAC
>NZ_MAPV01000306.1 GCF_001700505.1 Streptomyces mutomycini | reverse complement strand
GCACGCCGAGGACGGTCTGCCGAACATGCGGACGGTGTCCGTCTCGATCGCGCTGACCGAGAACTACGACACCAACGGCGGGCTGATGATCATGCCCGGCTCCCACAAGTCGTTCGTCGGCTGCGCGGGTGAGACACCGAAGGACAACTACAAGCGGTCCCTGCAGATGCAGGACGCCGGCATCCCGTCCGACGAGGTACTGACGAAGCTGGCCGACCGGCACGGCATCAAGCTCTTCACCGGCAAGGCCGGCTCGGCGACCTGGTTCGACTGCAACGCCATGCACGGCTCCGGCGACAACATCACCCCCTACGCACGGAGCAACGTCTTCATCGTGTTCAACAGCGTCGACAACACGGCACAGGAACCCTTCGCGGCTCCCGTCCGCCGCCCCGAATTCATCGGGGCACGCGACTTCACACCGGTGAAGTAGGGGCGTACGACGGTCATGTGGGGCGGGACGCATCGCGTTCCGCCCCTTCCGCGTCCCGGTGGCCGGCTCGTCACCGCCGGAGCCCGCCGGACGGGACACCGTGCGCGGCTTCCAGGTGCAGGCGAAGCCTGACCCGCTCGTCCGTGGCCCCGGACAGGTCGGCCTGCCTGCCGGCCGACCTCTCGGCGCACACGAGTCGGTCGCACTCGGCACACCCGGGCACGGGCTCCGGAGCCGTCAGCGGGAACGACATGAACGGGTCGCCGTCTGCCCGCTCCCAAGACCCTCGGCTGCCGCACTCGCCGCTGCAGCCAGTGGCCGGACATGCGGCCGAGAATCAGACCGTGCGCTCCGAGGACGAAGCTGCCGTCAAACCCGAAGGGGTTGGAACCGTCGGCTCTGGGGTGGGGGGCCACCGCACCGAGCCCGCGTCGAGCCGTGTCGGTGGCCGGTGAAATGCTCACAGAGTGCTGATCAAGGGATACGACGACGGCCCTCTGGTTGCCGGGGAGTCGATGCTGGCCCGGCCGGGCTTCTGGTCGAACCACCTCATGGCGACGTGCGGTACCGGCACAGGCACCGAGCGGCCCGTTCCGGAGTGGTTCGGCGACGACGGCGCCGATACCGATGCCGTCGCCGAGATCCTCTTCGATCCCGAGAGCTGGCCGGTGTTCCGAATACCCGCCGCAGAGGGCCCCGGAGCGGTCGTGGTCTACCGCAACCTGGTGGGCGACTACGGCATCGACTACCTCCTCACCCACCCGGGCCGGACCCACGCGCAGCAGGTCGCCGGCTGGGAGGGAGGGTTCACCGGGACCGGGCTGACCTGGCACGAACTGGTCCGCATGGCCGACAGCCCCGACCCTGCGGCCGACGGTGTCGAGGACTCCGCCGCCCGCCTTCTGCTGGCCCTTCCCCTGCTCGACGACTTGGACGTGCCGGAGACAGGGCCCGCCAGGGTCAGCGCCGCCCTGATTGCCGCAGGCGCCCCACAAGACACTGCGCCGAACACGGCGAAGAAGCTGCTCACCCACCTGATGGGCAGGCCACGGCACGACCGCACATGGGATTCGCCGCTGAGCGGCAGCTGAGGCGTGACCCCAGGAGGGAGCCCGCAGGCCGGTTCAGTCGCTCGGCCGGAGCGTCGGCACGTGGCCGCGGGTGCGCATCGACAGCGCCATGACCAGGGCCACGAACCAGAACACGCCCGTGACGGCACCGATCAGGCTGACCATGATGACGAGGCCCAGGCGCTCCACTCCTCTGCGGTAGGCGACGACCGACGGCAAGCAGAGGACGAGGAGTGCCACCGGCACCAGCACGAGCAGTTCAAGTGGCCTGATGGTCGAGATCATCAGACCACTCTATGGACCGTCCTGTTCGAACCGATGCCAAGTGGGTTCGATACTCGTGGGCTTGCGCATTCAGCTGTCGCCGACTCACCACGGAACCATCCTGAGATCGTCGATCAACTCGGAGAGCGCGGCTCAGGCCGAAGGGCCCCCGGCCTGGGCCTGCAGCGCTTGCCCGGGGATGGATGACCTCCCGAGGCTTAAAGAGCGTTTTGAGAACGCCTTGTGGGACCGGCTGTCCGCGGCCGGAGAGGGCAGGAGCCTGCGATGGCACCGAGCCTGCTTGGCTTTCTCGTCAGGCGTGGTGTCGGCGTGCAGGCAGTGCATCACCTATGTCGACACCAACAGCCCTGGCGCCGATCCCGGCCCGGTCGTCATCGCCTGTCACGATCAGCGCGTCAACTCCGTACGCTCGACCTCGCTGAGTACCAGTTCTGACTTGTGGCGGCCCGGCCGCGGCTCGTCCGCCAGTCCCACTATCCGCCGGTCAGCGAACCGTGAGCGTACTTGCGTACCGTCTCCGTGGATACCCTGAAGTTCGCTGGCACACGCGTGTTTGATGCGCCTTCCGCGCAGGCCGCAACGATCCGGGCCCGCTCCGCCGAACGAGCTGGGACGTGCCCCACAAGGCCGCCGTACCTCATGCGTGATGAACTGTGGCCCGGCTTCGAGACGTTGATCTCGTCTCGAACAAGAGAGTGGGAGGGACCGTGGACCTTGGTGGGGGGACGTGGCAGCGACTGACCGCCGTGGTGCTCGTCATGGCGGTGGCGGCCGGGTGTACGGGGCAGGGCGAAGGCGCGGGCGGCGGAAACGACGAAGACCTGCTGCGGAACCACGACTGGACGCAGATGCCGGGCACCACCGCGCGGAACGACATCCTGCGGGTCAGCGCATCGGATCGGCACATCGTGGAGCAGGACTCCTCCGGCGGCCAGCCCAACCCCCCGCTGAACCTGGCCGGCCCGCATCTCAGGTCCGATGGCGACTTCACCGTCACCGCGCGCATGTCCGGTGTGGGTGACGATGACGGCGACTCATGGCTGCGGCTGTACGGACGGGTACCGGTCATCTACGACGAGTGGCGGCAGGAGCGGCCCTCACTCCGCGTCGGCGTGACCGCCGCCGGACAAGTGAAGGTACAGATATGGGACGGCGGGGGCGATGAGCCGGCCACCTCCAAGGATTTCGACTGCGGCTGCTCCGGGACGGTGACGCTCGCCGTGTCGAGCATCGGTGACACATTCCGCGTAAAAGCCGACGGGCGGCGGCTGGGAACCGTGCAGGACCCGGGGGTGTTCGCCGAGGGCACTGTCTGGTTCGGTCTGGAGGCGGACGCGGGCGAAGACGAGCGCCGCGAGGGATGGCGTCTGACGCAGCTGATCGCGCGGGCAGAGAGCGGTGACTCGCTCCGCGTGATCAAGGCGCCGCAGCTACGCCAGGAGCAGTCCGACGACTCGCTGCGTGCGCGGGCCGCAGACGTGGGGCGGCCGTTCGACGTCGGCGCCGCCCTGGCCGAGAACCCGCTGCTCACCGACTCCCGCTACCGGGCGCTCGCGGGGAGCCAGTTCTCCATGCTCACTCCGGAGAACGCGTTCAAGCCACAGTTCCTCCACCCACGCCGGGGCGTCTACGACTTCCGCGACGCGGACCTACTCGTACGCTTCGCCCGCGCAAACGACATGAAGGTGCACGCGCACACCCTCGTCTGGCACGAGGCTCTGCCCAACTGGATGCGGGAGAACGACGACCCCGAGGAGGTGCGCCGGACCATGCTCCGGCACATCGCCATGGTCGCCGGGCACTTCAAGGGAAAAGTCGCGGAATGGGATGTGGTCAACGAGCCCATGTCCGACGACGAGAAGAGCTACACCAACGGGGATCTCGGTCTGCGCTCCGAGCAGAGCCCGTGGTTCGAGGCCATGGGCGAGGAGTACATCGACGAGGCGTTCAGGGCCGCCCACCGGGCCGATCCGAAGGCACGGCTGTTCCTCAACGAGTACGGGGTCGAGGAGGAAGGCGAGCGGTGGGACGCCCTTTACGATCTGGTCAAGCGGCTCAGGGAACGCGGCGTACCGATCGACGGCGTGGGTTTCCAGAACCATGAGTACGCACCCGGCGACCGCATCGACCCGGAGACCTTCCGCAGCCATGTGCGGGATCTGGCGGAGCTCGGGGTTCAGGCGCGGGTGTCGGAGATGGACGTCCCCATAGGTGAGGACGAGGAGGACGGGCGGCAGACCCAGGCTGACGAGATGGCGGGCAAGCTGCGGGTCTGCCTGGAGGAGCCGAACTGCACATCGTTCTCCACATGGGGATTCACCGACCGGTACGGTTCCACCGCCGACACCAAGATCTATCCTCCGCGCACGGCCGATTCCCTGCCGTGGGACGCGGCCCTGCGGCCGAAACTGGCGTACGAGCGCCTGCTCGAGGTCTTTGACGAGGCGTGAGGAATCAAGGTGCGATCTCTCGGTTTGGTGTCGATGGTAGTGAGAGTCAAAGAGCGTCTCGTTCCGCCAGGGGCGTTTGATAAGGCGGCGAAGTTGAGTAGGTCACGGCCGCTCGAGAGGGTGGCACGTGGGATTCGATGCAGGTATGGAGAACGCCTTGTGGGGCCGGCTGTCCGCGGAGGTCCGCCGGGAGGTGGACAGCCTCGTTTCGGCCGGTCGAAACGTGTGTCGACAGCGGCTACCGCACCAAGGTCATCGACCACGGCGCCCGCCTGGGCATCGACGTCGAGGTCACCCGCCGCAACCCCGCCCAGAAGGGCTTCAAAGTGATTCCGCGGCGCTGGGTCGTCGAGCGAAACCGGCTGGCTCATGCACCACCGCCGCCTCGCCCGCGACTACGAAACCCACCCGCACCGCTCCGAAGCCATGATCCGCATCGCGATGATCGACCTGATGAGCCGCAGACTCACGCGTGAAGCCACGCTGAACTGGCGCGACACATAGCTCACCCCGGACGGGCCTCAGCAGAGAGGCCTCAGCCCCCGTCAAAGCCGCGGAAGGTTCCTGATCCATCAGCGGCATCGGCGAAGTCCGCAAAGTCCATATTGGCGATGCTGAGGTTGGCTGACACGTCAGGAAACCACTGAGCCGGAACCCTGAACGTTCGCCCAGGTTCGTCCGACAGGTCCACGGCCAAAAGAGGGTGATCCGGATCGTCCATCGTGGTCGCGTCCGCAAGGAACAAGTCGATGATCCGGTCGTCTTCTTCCGCAGCAGCTTCTTCGTCCAGCAGCGCCTGGACATCCACGGCAGCGAAGCGAACGTCGCTGACATACGTGGCATGGGGATACTCGCCAGCAGCGTCGAGTGCGGTACGCACCGCATCCCAGGCCCCGTCGTCACCGAAGTCGGTACGCAGGATCAGCGACGTCAGATCATCGGGCTGAGGCAGAGGCATGAACGCGATCCTCTCACCCGGCGCTGACATCGACCCCAGCAGGCTCAGCGCACCCCAACCGCGTCGACGTGACCTCCCAGACCTTGACTGGCTGGTCGGCGTTACCAAACACCCCTGCCTGGACAAAACGCTCTTTGAGACGTCGTTTCTTATGGCTGTCTGACGGCCGAAGCCATCGCCCGCCGCTCAGTGTCAGTGGCAGCACCTAGCGTTGCCGCTCGATTAGATCTCATCAGGAGGCGTACGCGGTGTTGACGTTGGACGAGGCGGTTGCTCAGCTTGACGACAGGTCCTCGGCGAAGCGACGTGCGGCTGCGAAACGACTGCGCAAACTCGCTGTCACGGCCGCTGGCCCGGCGCTGTTGCTGGCTCTCCAGCGCGAGGTTCTCGACCTGCGGACGTGGGAAACCCAGTACCAGATGGCCATGGCACTCGGAGCATGCGATCACCGGCCAGCGGTCCCGTTCCTGAGTGATCTGGCTCAGCGGCCCCTGGAAGCGACGATGGTGTATGTCGCCCTTGGCGACTCGATCGTGCGGCTGCGCAGCGCGGAAGAGGGAGTCTCAGTCCCGGTGCGATGGTGCCTGGACAGCGGAACGCCCATGCTTGCCGACGGAGCCCTCCGCGCTATCGCCATGCTGCGCGCGGTGCCGGAGCCGGAGACCGTCGACTACATCCTCGACTTTCTTGCGCCGCTGAACTCTCACGATGGACTGCGCTTCTGGGCGGCAGCGGCAGCAGCCGGATGGCCAGGTGAGCGGGTCCGCGCATACTTGGAGAGGTGTGAGGCAGGTCCGCGGACGGACGTAGCTGATGCGGCGGCCACGTCGCTGGAAGGCAAGTACCAGACGTATCGCCCGCTCTAGCGTGGTCCGAACGACCTGTGGCGCGTAGGTGTGCCGGACGGGTCATCTCAGTCGGCGGCACCACCCGCCGGAACAGCATCCACAACTGCTCCGGCAACAACCGCTCAACTAGATCCGTCATGCCCGGTTCAACGAACGATCACGCCATGCGAAACGACGTCCAAGCAGGGCGGAGGCAGCTTCCGGAACACCCGGTCTCTCTCCCCAACTCCTAGGGATGCATGACGATCTTCCCCACATGCCCCCTGCGTGCCAGCTCTTCCTGCGCCCGAGCGGCCTGGTCCAGTGGGAACGTCGCAGCGATCACCGGCTGGATCCCGCCGCGACGGGCCAGGTCCATCAGGAGCGCGAAGTGCGTGGGCGTGTGCATCGCGGAGCCGATCACCAGGGGGTTGTGCAGGTAGAGACGGCGCACGTCGAAGGTCACGTCGTACCCGGCGAGCGCACCGGCGACGACCCACCGGCCGCCTTCGCGCATCAGTGGCGGTCCCTCACTCACCAGGCTCCCGGCGACGACGTCGAGTGCGACGTCGATGCCCTCCGGGGCGGCGGCGCGGATCTGCTCGGCGACGTCGCGTGCGCGGTCGACGACTTCGTGCGCGCCCGCCCCGCGCACCGTGTCGGTCTTGGATCCGCTGCTGATGGCGAGCACCCTCGCACCGCGCGCACGGGCGATCTGGATCAGCGCGATGCCGACCCGCCCGACGGCCCCGACACCAGGACGGTCTCTCCCGCCCGTAGTCGGCAGCGCTCGATCATCCGCGCGGGCCGTAGTGCGAGCCGCGCTGCCCCACGTGTAGGACGAGCGCCCGCGCCGCGCCCCGGAGGGCATCGACGTCGCACTCGACGTCGTCGCCGGGAGCCTGGTGAGTGAGGGACCGCCACTGATGCGCGAAGG
>NZ_MAPV01000305.1 GCF_001700505.1 Streptomyces mutomycini | reverse complement strand
ATCGACGCGCTGGCGAAGAAGCTGTCCGCGGACGAGCGCCTGATGGCCTGGATACCTCCACGACGCATTCCGTTCGCCCGCCTCGAACGGCGCACCGCCGACGCGGTGGTACAGCTTCCGGGGCGGCCCGCGCAGCCCGTCCCGACCGAGCTGCTGCCGCTGCTGGAACTGGTCGACGGTCGCCGTACCCTCGGTGACCTCGCCGGCGAACTGGCCCTGCCCGTCGGCGGGACCGAGTCACTGCTGCGAGAGCTGGTCCGCCGTCGTTGGGTGACCTGGCGGCTGGAGGTTCCCTCCGGTGCCCGCCCGGAGCGGGAGTTGCGTGCGGTGCTGGAGCGGGTCGGGGATGCCGGTCTGCGGGAGCGTGTGCTGGAGCCGCTGGAGGTGCTGGAGCGGGGTCGTGACCGGGTGCAGGCGGCGGGGCGGGACGCCACCGCTCTGTGCGAGGCGCTGGCCGGGCTGGAGGAGGACTTCACCCGGATCACCGACACCGCCTCCCAGCGCGCCAAGGGCACCCGTACCGCGCCCAACCGCTCACTGGTCTACTCCGACACCCGACGCTCCGCGACCGCCCGGCTCAGCCCGGCCGTCCTCGACGAGCTGACGCCGCTCTCGATGTGCCTGACCGCCGTGGGCTGGCTCACCAGCCGGTACGCGGAGTCCATGCGCACCCGTATCCGCGAGTCCTTCGACCGCGTACGCGGTGACCGGCCGACCACCGATCTGGCTTCGCTCTGGTTCGCCTGCCTGCCCGCTCCGCACGCCGAGTCCATGCCGGAGGCGGACCGGATCGGAGCCGAGCTGCGCGAGCGCTGGGCGAGGATCATCGACGCCCCGGAAGGCGCCCGCCGGGTGCAGCTGTCCTCGGCGGACATCGCCGAACGGGTCCGGGAGGAGTTCGACGGCCCGCGCGACGGCTGGTCGCTCTCCCGCTATGTCAGCCCCGACATCCTGATCATGGCCAAGGACGCCGCCGCGGTGGAACGCGGTGAGTTCGAACTCGTCCTCGGCGAGTTGCACATCGCCATGAACACCGTGGCCGCCTCGCTCTTCGTCAACCAGCACCCTGCCGTCGAGGAGCTGATCGCCGAGACCTGCCGGGACTTCCCCGGCCCCCGCCTGATGCCGATGCTGCCCAAGGAGCTGCCGCTGAAGTGGTCGGCGCGCAGCCGCCCCGCACTCGACCGTCCGGAGGACTACTTCGTCGCTGTGGCCGAGCACACCAGTGACCCGCACCGGGACCGCACCGTGCTCAGCGCCGAGGTCACCGTCGCCGACCACGACGGCCGGCTGACGGCCGTACTGCCGGACGGCAGCGAGTTCGATGTGCTGGACGTCTTCAGCCACGCCCTCACCAACCGCGTCATGGACCGCTTCGCGCTCCGACCCGACGCGGATCATGTGCCGCGGGTGGCGGTGGACAAGCTGGTGGTGAGCCGGGAGTCGTGGCGGTTCACGGGTGGGGATCTGGAGTTCGCGGGGGAGAAGAGTGAGGCGCGGCGGTATGTGCGGGCGCGCAACTGGCGCAGTGGGCTCGGGTTGCCGCGTTACGTGTTCGTGGTGTCGCCGACGGAGCCGCGTCCGTTCTACGTGGACTTCGACGCGCCGGTCTACGTGAACATCCTTGCCAAGGCGGCCCGGCGGCTGGCCCGGAAGGACCCGCAGGCGAAGCTGACGATCACCGAGATGCTCCCGACGCCGGAGCACGCCTGGCTGACCGACGACCAGGGCAACGCCTACACCTCCGAACTCCGCTTCGTCGCCGTCGACCAGGAGCACCAGCAGGGGGGAGTGCCGTCATGGTGAGCTTCCTCGACGCGATACGCGCACACGCCGTGCGCACCCCGGAAGCCGTCGCGTTGCGCACCGGCAGCACCTCGCTCAGCTACCGCCGGCTCGACGCCCGGATCGACCGGCTGGCCCACGCCCTGACCACCCGCGGGGTCGGCCGGGAAAAGGTCTGCGCCATCGCCCTGGAACCGGGACCGGAGAGTGTGGTGGCGGTGGCGGCGGTGCTCCGCGCCGGAGGCGCCTTCCTCACGCTCGACGTGACCCAGCCGCAGCCCCGACTGGCCGCCATGGTCCACAGTGCCGGTGCCACCAGCCTGCTCACCCGCCGCACCCTGCGGCAGACCCTGAGCCTGCCGGTGGACGGACCGGTCGTCGAACTCGACGAGCTCTACGGGCCGGAGGGCCCTGACGACGTCGACGCGAGCGACGGGGTCCACGGGACCCCCGACGGGCTGCCCGAGGTCTCCGGACGACAGCTGGCCTACGTCAGCCACACCTCAGGCTCCACCGGCAGCCCCAACGCGGTACTGATCGAGCGCGCCGGTCTCGACTCCTACCTGGGCTTCATCGCCCGCGACTACGGCCTCGGTCCGCATACCGTGGCGCTCCAGGTCGCACCGCTCGGCTACGACGCCTCCATCCGGGACACCTTCGCCCCACTGGTGGCCGGGGGCACCGTGGTACTGGCGGAACGGAGCACCCTGCTGCGCGCCGACAGCTTCGCGGAGACCCTCCGGGAGTACGGCGTCAACACGCTGCTGAGCGTCACGCCGTCCTTCCTCACCTTCCTCTCCCAGCAGGACCGGGCAGGAGAGCGGCTGAGCGGACTGCGTCTGGTGGTCTCCAGCGGCGAGTCGCTGCTGCCCTTCCTCAGTTCCGGAGCGCGCCGGGTGCTGCCGGGCGATCTCGTCAACCAGTACGGCCCCTCCGAGTGCACCATGACCGCCACCCGCTACGCGGTGCCGTCCGAGCCGGAGACCACCGCCGATCTGGTCGGGACCCCGGTCGACGGGATGACGGCGAGGCTGATCGGCCCCGACGAGCGGGAGGTCCCTCCGGGAGAGACCGGCGAGATCGCCCTCGGCGGCATCGGCGTGGCGCGCGGCTACCGGGGACTGCCCGCGCTCACCGCCGACCGCTTCCGTCCCGACCCGGGCGGACCGCCGGGTGCCCGCGCCTTCCGCACCGGCGACCTGGCGCGCAGCAGACCTGACGGGGTGCTGGAGTACCTGGGCCGTTCCGACCGGCAGGTGAAGATCCGGGGCTACCGGGTCGATCCGGCCGAGATCGAGGGTGTGCTGCTCGGGCACCCCCGGGTGACCGGCACCGTGGTCACCGCGGAACCCGACGACCAGGGCCGGGTGTTCCTCTACGCCCATGTCACCGGTGACCTGGACACGGTCACCGACGCGGAGCTTCGCAGGCACCTGGCGGGCTTCCTGCCGACCCACATGATGCCGCGCCGCTTCCACCGCATCGAGCGGCTGCCCACCACCCGCACGGGCAAAGCGGACAGGGCCGCCCTGCGCGGCGGTGGCCCGTCCTTCCCGGGCCGGACGCCGTGACCGCCGCCGGTGTCCGCCTCGCCGCGGCCGAGGTACGCGCGGCGGCCGAGCGGATCCGCGGACCGGTACGCCGTACGCCGCTGCTGAGCGCCGATGGACTGCTGGGTCCGTCCGGTCCCTCCGGACTGCTGCTGAAGGCCGAACACCTCCAGCGTGGCGGCTCGTTCAAGGCGCGTGGCGCCGCCAACGCGATGCTGGGCCGGGCCGCCCGGGCGGTGGTCGCCGGCTCCTCGGGGAACCACGGCATAGCGGTGGCCGCGCTCGCCCGCAGGACCGGCGCCGAGGCCACCGTGGTGATGGCTGCCGGAGCGGGCCGGGCCAAGGCCGACGCGATCCGCGCACTCGGCGCCCGGGTGCTGGCGGTGGAGGGCGGCGTCGCCGCGCGTGACCTGCTCGCCCGCCAACTGGCCGCCGGCACCGGGGCCCTGCTCGTGCCGTCCTCCGACGACGAGCACGTCGTCGCCGGACAGGGGACCGTCGCGCTGGAGATCCTGGAGGACGAGCCCGATCTCGATGTGCTCTTCGTCCCGGTCGGCGGTGGCGGGCTCCTGGCCGGCAGCTGCCTGGCGGCCGATCTCGCCGGACGTCCGCTGCGGATCATCGGCGTGGAGCCCCGACAGACCCGGCGCTACGCCGTCTCGGTCGCCGCCGGGCGGCCGGTGGAGCTGCCCGCCTCGCGGACCGTCGCCGACGGACTGCGGGGCCAGCGGCCCGGCGAGGTCATCTTCCCCATCGTCCAGCGGCGTGTCGACGAGCTGATCGCCGTCGACGACGAGGAGGTGCTCGCTGCGATGGAGCTGCTGAACCGCGCCGGGGTCCCCGCCGAGCCGAGCGGGAGCGTCGCCCTGGCCGGCGCGCTCCAGTACGGCGTCCGCGGACGTACGGCGGTGGTGGTCTCCGGCGGCAATTCACCGAACGCGCTCGCCGCCATGCGCGCGGCGGGCTCGGCCACCGCGCCGCTCGTGCCGTCCCCGGCAGCCTTCTCGCGCCCCTCGTCCCTTTCGGTACTGCCATCACCTTCAACACTGTCAAAGGAGTCACTGTGAGTGTTCAGGACTGGACCACTGTGCAGGACCTGCGTACCACCGCCGGTCTGACCGTACTGATCACCGGCCTGTTCCGGGAGGCGCTGAGCAATGAGGAACTGGACGAGCACGCCGACTTCTTCGAGGCGGGCGGCGATTCGCTGACCGCGTTCCAGATCACCGGCCGGCTCCAGGAGGCGGTGGGTACCGAGGTGGCCGTAGCCCTGGTCTTCGCCTACCCCACCCCTGCCGAGCTGGCGGAGATCGTCGCCGAGGAGCTCACCGGCATCCCGGCAGGGGTGGCACATGAGTGACGGCGACGCTCCGATGCTGGGCCGCCGTTGGCGGTTGTGGGAGCAG
>NZ_MAPV01000304.1 GCF_001700505.1 Streptomyces mutomycini | reverse complement strand
TCCGGGTAGAAGCGGCGGGAGACCGGGTCGAGAAAGGCGAACCGGGCGAAATTGTCCTGGTTGGCGGACGCGGCGTAGACGTCACTGCAGAAGGCGCGGCCCAGCGGGTTCACGGCGAGCACGTCCATACGCCCGTTGCGGACGAACGCGGATCCGGCGGTGATCGCGCCCAGGGCCCACCGCAGGCTGGGGTGCAGTGCCCACTGCCGGGCGGCGCACCGGCGCCGCGGGCGGGTGAGGACGTCGAAGCCGTCCACCGCCTGCGCCAGGTACAGCAGGTGAGCGCATCCGCCGTCGTCAAGCCACAGAACACGGGCGACCGCTGCCGTTGGATCACACGTCGGCTGTGCCCGGCCTCCAGCAGGGTGCGTACAACAGCGTACCGAGCCCGGGTACGGCCGACACGGCCACGACGAGCCAGACGGCCCCACACCCGGGGCAAGCTCGACCATCGCTGACGTTGCCACAGAAATACCACCAGCCCACGACCCGGATTACCCGCAGAGCTCCGACTCCGCCACCTTCAGCGAACAACGGCGCACGGCTAGCCGTTTCACCTGCCCAGATATGGCATCTCTCCTGGGTCATGCGCGAGGCTGGGCCCATGGAGATCAGAAGGGGCCACCCGAAGGACGCCGCCGACGTTGCCGCGCTGCATGCCGAGAGCTGGCGTACGGCATATACCGGAATCATGCCCACCGACTTCCTGACCGGCCCTCTCCTGGAAGACCGTCTGGAACTCTGGACCGGCCGGCTGGACGCGCCTCTCCCCGGGACGGCCCTGTTCGTGATGGAGGCGGCAGACGGCATCGACGGGTTCGCCTACCTGATGCCTCGACCTGACGGCCGGATTTTGCTGGATAACCTGCACGCCAGGCCAGGCCGCACCGGGTCGGGAATCGGTGGCCGGCTCCTGGCACATGCCCTGGCATGGGCAGCCGATGAGTACCCGGACAGGGCGGTCTACCTGGAAGTACTCCGTGCCAACACCCACGCCGTCGCCTTCTACGAGCGGCATGGGGCCCTGCGTACCGATGAGCGGATCTGCCGGTTCGATCAGGGCTTTGAGCTACCCGAACTTGAGTACACCTGGCCCATAGCCTCACCTGTGTAGACATCCACGGTATGCGCCCGCGAGTGGTATGTCCCCAGCCCCCGCCCCTACCAGCGCCAGAGCATCATCAGCCGCTACGGCTCCGCGGAAGCCGGAGCACGAGGCCGACGTGGATCGTGGACGCGGAGATGGTGGAAGCCGGCCACCTCCCCGCCACTGTCCAGCCGCGTGTGGTGATAGTGGGGAGCGGAAAGCAGAAGGACTCGCCGACCGCTGGGTCGGTGAGTCCTGAAGCATGGGGTGGGTCAGTGGGACGAAACGAAACCCGCTGACTGGTCGAGATGGAAGGGGGAGCCCGGGCTCTTGGGCGGCCAGCCGTCGGTGAGAGCGGTGCGGATACTGTCAGCCACCTGGGCGGGCAGGATCGGGCTGCCTTGTGTGCCCAACCAGTTGCTCGAGTGCGGCTGATTGGTGGTGACCACCAGTGTGGTGCCGGGAGTGTCGGCGTGTTCAACCGCGTAGGTGAGGGGTGACCGGACCAGTCCCTGGTCGTAGGTCGGCCGTCCGCGGAGTCGCCACCGGTAGGTAGTACCGTCCACGCTGACGAGCCGCGATCCCTTTTTGACCAGTGCCATGTCCACATCCCTTCCCATGTGACAGTTGTAACGGTAGCGAACGGCGACTGATCGTGTCCTGCCGATTCCCTCAAGGCCCCACAGTGTCCGGTCGCAGGTGCCGTAGGCTTGATCAATACCGGCCGGCCGGAAGTCCCACCTGCGACAGCGCGCTCCCACTCCCAGCGCATGTCCATGGGCACGTATGGCGAGAGCGCGATCTCGAAACACTCGCCGCCCACGTGGGTGGCGGCACAACACCAGGAACAGGACCAGATCTCCTCTTCCCAGGCATTCGACAGCACCACCCACCGCCACATCACCCCTCTATTCGAAAGGGAGGCAATCCGCGGGCTACGTGTCTGCCGTCGATGGCGCGGTGGGTGTGGTTGCCGCAGTGTGTCTCACCGCAGTACGGCCTCGGGGGCGATGATGAACACGGCCCTCCCTCAAGGGGTGTGCGTGGCGCTCATCCTGTGCTTTCTGATCATGTATCGGTTCGCACGCAGTGCCTTTCCGAACCGGACAGCGGCACGCCGCATCCACGCCGTCCGGCCGGAGATCGAAGGCGCTTGTCAGTCCTGATCCCGCTGTACGAAGTCGCTTCTCTGGTGCATGGCCATCAGCAGTGTGCTGGGCCGCACGGTTGCCCTGGCGACGGGCCGTACCTCCTGGCCCGGTGGAATTTCGAAACGTGCGCGACGGATCATGGTCGCGATGGCGGTGACCAGTTCGGTGAGGGCGAACCGGTCCCCGATGCACTTGTGTTTGCCTGCCCCGAAGGGGAGAAACGCACCGGGCGTGAATGCTTCGGCCTGCGTGTCTTCCAGCCAGCGGTCAGGGTTGAAGGTGAGAGGCTCTGGGAACAGTTCAGGATCGCGGTGCAGGGCGTGCTGGCAGTAGGCGAGCTCGGTTCCAGCGGGGACCGACCATGGACCCAGGCGTGTCTGGGTGACGGTGCGACGGGTGACGAGCCATCCGGTGTGGTGCAACCGCAGAGTTTCCCGGATGACGCGGTCGAGGTAGGGCAGGCGGGGAAGGTCCTCGAACGCGATGGGCCGACCCTCGAGGACCACGTCGAGTTCGTCCAGGACTGCTCGTTCGATGTCGGCGTTGTGGGTGATCTCGTAGAGCGCCCAGGACAGTACCGATGCGGTGGTCTCGGTTCCTGCCACGGCCAGAGTGAGTATCTCCGAACTGATCTGGTGTCCGGTCAGCGGCCGGCCGGTCTCCTCATCCGTGGCGTGCAGCAGCAGGGACAGCATGTCGCCCGTGTCCTGCTCCGAGTGCTGAAGCTCGGCCACGGCCTGGGTGATCGTGGCCCGCACGGCGTCACGGGCGGCGTTGAACCGACGATTGAACGGGAGGGGGAGGCGTTCCACCCAGTCGGGCAGCATGACGCGGGCTCCGACCCCGTTCATGACCACCGACAGATCGTCGCGCAGCCGGCGGAAGGTAGCCTCGTCCAAGCTGCCGGCGAAGATGGTCTTGGCGAGCATGTCGAGGGACAGCTTGACCATGGCCTCACGGACGTCGAGTTGCTGACCGGGAATCCAGGTGTCGACGGCTGCTTTGGCCTCGGCCCGCATGATGTCGACGTAGCGTGCGATCTCCGGGCGCCCGAAGGCCGGCTGAAGCTGGCGTCGCTTACGGACGTGGTCCTGGCCCGCCGCTGTGACGACGGAGTCGCCCAGCAGCTGGCCCATCTTTTCGAAGAATCGGCCTTTGTCGAGACTGGGTCCGAGGTCGATCAGCATGGTTCGGATGAGGTCGGGGTCTTGAACGACCAGTGTGCGGGTGCCGGGCTGGAGAGTGATCTCGACCAGCGGGCCGTAGTTGGTACGCAGGGAGGCGATGAAGCCGAGGTTGTCGCGTATGAGCTGTATCGCGTGACCCAGCAGCGGGACCGAGCCTGCTGCTCTGGGTATGGGGGGAGGCGCCACGAGCGTCACGAGTGCATGCCACCTTTCAAGCCGATCTTGGCGCTCTATGGCTTCCCTGATCGTTCCCGTCAGCAATCCGCCCCGGGAAGTGGTCTACGCCACACGGAAGGACGTTTGTGGCGCGCCGCATGGGAATTCGCCTGGCGGTTGTGCAGGCGGCCGGGCGGCGGTCTCGAGCCGACGCTGATCGCAGAGCTGTGCGAATCTCGTCGACGACTGAGGGGAACAGACAATGTGCGATGCGAACCTGTTGGGCACGGCCGCAAGCCCCGCTCGCGTTCGCCACCGATTACGCGACTGGCCTCCGGCGCGGCAGCGTTGGTCTGTCGCTGGTTGGCACCTCAGAGGTCAGAGTTCGCGACTCCCGGTAACCCCCCTCCGAAGAAGGTTCGGCACCAGCGGAGATCGATCTGCCTGAGCGCGACTTGGTGACCGTCGACAACCTCAGCCAATACAGCACGCGTGGCAGCTTCGCTCCGAGCCTGTTGAGCATGCCGTGCATAGCGTGGCTATCGAGTCAGAACATGGCGAGTTCAGATCCGATGTGAGTGTGCGCGAGGCCGATCATGTAGGCGAATCCAGGACCGATCTCGTCCTCGGGAACCATCTGGACGTGCCATCCGCGCAAAGGCGGCATTCCGCCCTCGCGGCACCAGAGGCGACTGCTGCCCCTGAACGCCTACGGGGTGATGTGATCTTTCCCCGGCTGGTCGGCTGCGTTGAGTCTGGTCGCACCGTCCTGCCAGCGTCGGCGCCGCTCGGCGACGGACTGTTCCCACCACGGAGTGCCCCGCTCACCGAGCGCCACCTTCGCCGTGTGCACCCTGTATCGCGCCCGGCCCTCGGCCGCCGTGTCCTGATTCCTGCGCGAAGCTGCCACCGCACGCCGGGCTGCCATTAGGTGGCGGCGCAGATCGGCGGCGACGCCCTCGGGAATCTCCGGATCGCTCGCCCGCCATCGCCGGCCGTTCACCACGATGTACCTGCCATCGGGCGTCCGCTCCGGCTGCATGGAAGAGTTCACCCGGCTCATACTGCCCGCACAGACGCAGACGCCACCCGGCAACACTCGGTCAGCCACGAACTCCCCGGAACGGCGCCCCTCCCCGCGACCGGCTTCTCCGGGACAAAGCCCTGTCGCTGCCGGGGGCAGAGTCAACCGGCCGGGTGAACAGGCCGGTCAGATCGGGCTGTCGACCCCGGTGACGGCAGGCGTCCCCAGAAGCGCGTCCTTCTGAGCGAACCCCGTCTCCCGCAGAGCCTTGGACATGAGCCCCAAGGCACTCAGTTCCGCCTCGTACCGGTCTGCGGCATTGACTTCGAGCCGAACGGAGAACGTGTTGTCGTCGTTGAGGGTGAGCAGATCGAGGCCCTCGCTCTTACTCAGGTCCGTGTGCTGAGCAGCCAGCTTGCGCTTCAGGGACGCCCGCAGACTCTCTGTGACGCTGACGACGAAAGTCCCGGGGACGGTGATGACGAAGGTTGTCATGACAGCTCCTCACCTCTGGTATCCAAGCACCGCGTCTCATGACGACTTCCCGTTTCTCCGGAAGTGAACGCCCCGGAGACGCGATGGACACCCCGCAGCCCCATGACCACCATCGAAGAGACACCTCTGCTGCCAGTAATCCTGTGACGCTTCGTGCATACCCCTAACCGTGGGACACCGCCCCTGCCTGAACGCCGGACGAAGACAACGACGAGGCGTTCCCCAACACACGGGAACACACGGGCCCTACAGGAAGCGCGCATGCCATCCGAGTCGCTCGCCCGGCCCGAGCCGCCGCCGGACGCAGCCGTCCACAGCTCCCCGGCCGGAGGACACACCGAGTGGACCGAGATCCGTGTGGTCCCACGCGAGCGCGTGCCCTACGCCCGGTACGCGACGGCCCCTCGCACGGCCGGTGCCCAGGCGGACAGCCCTCAGCGCCACACGGCCGCCTCGAAACCGTGCGCGCACTCAAGGCTGTACCAAGCCCGAACCCAAAGCCCAGCCACCCTCGCCCGGCTCGCTACGTGTCACGAACTGACGGACCCGATCCGCGACTCACCCGAACACCGGCTCAGCCGACGCCGCGGTCCGTCGCGCCCACGGGCCCGGACAGCGCCGGCCCTCCGACCGCACCCGGGCCCGCGACGAACGGCACCCCCGACTCGGGAGGGTGGAGATCACCCCCAGACAGGAGCCGAGAAGACGCTGGCCGAGTTGTACCCCGAGTGCGGAAGGGCAGGCCAGCCCACGGGCTCCGGCTGGGTACGGTGGAAGTCCGCGGCGACCAGCGTCGCCAGGTTGAAGTACGCCTCACGGGTCTGCGCCTTCATCCTGTCCAGGTCGACCTCCGCTCCCGCGGAGAGGTGCTCGTCGAAGGGAACCACCACCACACCGCGGCAACGCGCACGGAAATGGGCCACCACATCGTTCAGCTTGATAATCTTGCTGGTCTTACGCGCCTCGGACACCACGGTGATACTCCGCTGCACCAGGTCCGCGTAGCCGTGGGCATTGAGCCAGTCCAGCGTGGTGCTCGCGCTCGCCGCACCGTCCACACTGGGTGTAGCGACAACGATCAGCTGGTCAGCGAGGTCCAGGACGCCAGCCATGGCACTGTGCAGCAGCCCCGTACCGGAATCCGTGAGGATGATCGGATAATGCTGCCCGAGACAAGCGACCACTTGACGGTAGTCCTCATCGTTGAACGCCGTGGACAGAGCGGGGTCCACATCATTGGCGAGAACCTCCAGACCACTGGGCGACTGAGAGGTGTAACGGCGAACCGCCATGTAGTTCGGCAGGTTCGGGATATCCGCCACCAGATCACGGATCGTCGCATTCGTCTCCCGGCGCACCCGGCGGCTGAGCGTACCCGCATCCGGATTCGCATCGATAGCCACCACGCGGTCCTGACGCTCCGTCGCGAGCATCGCACCCAAAGCGGTGGTCGTGGTCGTCTTACCGACACCGCCCTTCAAACTGATGACCGCGATCTTGTAACAGTCCATCACCGGCGTACGCAGCACACCCAACTTCTGCAACCGCGCACGCTCGGCCTTCCTTCCACCGATGCGCAGCTTCTTGAGACCGCCTCGGACGCCCGTCTTGTTACGCAGCAGGCGGTCGGAAGAGAGCTCTACCGATGAGCTGTGCCCCAGTGCGGCACCTTGCCCGAACCGGTCGAGTGCCGGAGGCGCGTAGGCCCCCGCGGCAAGGTGGTTGGCCGGTGCGCCATCGGCGTACCGTGCCGGCTGCCGGGGTCCGGCGTACGGGCGTGACAGAGGGGGCCCGCCCGGAGTGTTGGCTGCGGACGCGGTACCGGAGGCCTGGGGTCCGAGTTCACCGGGGTGGGCTTCGTCTGCTGACCGTACAGGGGGCAGGGCTTCTCCCCGGCCGGGCATCTGGGGCTCGGTCGAGGCATACCGATCCGGCCTGTCGCCCCCTCCATCAGACGCAGGTGTGCCGACGCTGATGTCGCGGTCGTTAGTCATACTGTTCAGTCCTTTCGATGATCTTGAAGAGCTCTTGGTGACGGCTTCGGCGCGTCGGCGGCTGGATGCTTCCGCCATCGCTCTACCGTGTTCATCGGGTCGGCGGCGTGCATCTTCACGGGAGTCGCCCTCGACTTGAGACTTGGACAACTGGGGCAGGCCGGCGGGAGGGTACTTCTGGACCTCAGGAGCAACGGTCACGGACCGGTCGGCCGCCGCCGTGGGTCGATCAGGGGGCCGGCCCCCAAGCCTGTTGAGGCGGGCGGGCGGTCCGTGCCCGGCCGGGAGGAACTCGGGAGCGTCGGCACCTTTCGTCCTACGTTCGCCAGTGCGCCTGATGTGTGACGGTTTGGCGACCGGCCGGAGGCCTCTTCGTACGAGGATGCCGTTGCTGTCGACGAACACCTCATGCTCTGTGAACTGTTCTACTGTCAGCACCTGCTTTCCCCCGCTCGGGGGGCGGGGCGGTTGCCTCCAGGTCACTGCCTGCCCGTGGCCGCCCCACTCACGTGCTGTCAATGCGCGGCGTTCGGCGGTCTCCATGGCCTGCTTCACGTCCGGTGGGATTTCGATCCGGCTCCTCACCCGGTACCGCCCGGTCTCCAGGTCGTCCGCACACTGCAACTGGACCTTCACGGGACCCACGAAGGAATAGAGTTGCGACTCCGCGTACTCGCGCACCTTCTCGACCAGCTCCTCACCGAGCATCACCAGGCACGTGCTGTGAAGTGCGTGGTCGTCGGTGTTGAGCTCGACAACGAAGCTGTTGGGTACGACAGTGCGGTCCTGGCTCCAGATTCTGGAATTGACGTCACACTCACGCCGCAGCGCGCCGACGAATTCCAGGGGTTGGACCGCAGACTTGAAGGCCTTGGCGAAGGCGCCGTTCACCCATGCCTCGAAGTGCCGCTCCAGCTTGTTCAGCGTTCCCACTGTCAGCCTTCCAGTACGGGTCGCCCGCCATTTGAGCGAATGTGCGTTCACTGACTGGGCCTTTTTAGCCAGATTTCGCCAGCTGCTGCGGTGTGTCTCCGCGATTCACTCGATCGTCTCCGCAGTAGCCCGCTTCGGCCCATTCCGGGCCCGAGGGGCCGGCCGCTGTGGAGCCGGGGATCCGGGCCTGAGGCGGCGCAAGGCAGGCGGGGCACGCGAGGGCAGACGTCGCCCGACAAGTTGCATGGCGCGGACCACTTCGAGGTCGGTCGCTCAGAGCTGCGTGCGTGGACCGCTGAGCCTTCGACGGAGGAGCGGATCACCCTGGGGATCCCAGGCTGCAGTGGGGGGGAGCTGACCATGCCCCTGCTCCGGGCGAGGTGCATACCGGGACCGGAGGGGGCCGGACCTACGAGCGGGCTTCGGTCCTGGGCCAGGTCCAGGATTCTGTCGCGCACTCCGGAGGGAATGGACGTACCGAAGATGTCGGGCCCGGGCGCGGATGACAGGAGCAAGTCGGTTGCAGGTGCGTAGAGCTCAATTTCAATGCGGCCAACGGCTTCCGGATGAGGTCGATTTGCAATCGTCTGCCCCGGTCAGCTCTCGGAGGCCTGTTCGCGAAATAAGGCGCCGCATAATCCCTCAAGTACGCCGGTGGGCCCGTGCACTGGGAGGGGCGGGACGTGCGACGATCGTGGTGCAGCAGCCGGAGGTTGCCTGACTTTCGAGAGTGGAGCCACGTGAAGGACGACGAAATACGTTCGCGCTTCGACAGCCGTGGTCGTGTCGAATTGGTGCCCGGCCATGCATCGCCGCGCAGGCAGCGCCAGATCGAGGATATCGGCCGTGCCCTCGGCTACCGATTGCTCACCGTCGAGAAACTGGGCCGCGCCGGCGTCCGGCTCGTCTTCGAACGTGATGACGGCCCGCTGGCGCGGCGGCGGACCGAACTGGCCGTCGCCCGACTGCGCGCGGGAGGGCCACTGCTGCCGGCGATGGATCCACCTCCGCCCCCGCCGCCGGGTCCTCCGCCCACGGCCCCGTTGCGGCATCGGCGCCGGCAGCCGGTACGGCCTCCGTCGGGG
>NZ_MAPV01000303.1 GCF_001700505.1 Streptomyces mutomycini | reverse complement strand
GGCCGCCGGCGCCGGCCATGCCGAGCTTCGTGTAGTACGGGGCGCCCCACTGCAGGGTGGAGGCCTCCAGCGCGATGTCCGGGTGTCCGGCCCGGAAGTCGTCCAGCATTCCCTGCATGTTGACGCCGTCGCCGCCGCCGAACAGATGCCAGTACCGCAGCAGGGTCTGCCCCGGGCCCGCGGCGGTCGCGGGCGCGGCACAGCCGGACAGGGAGCCCAGGGCTCCGGCGGCGGCCAGGGCGCCGGCACCGCCCGCGAGGGCTCGGCGCCGGCTGAGGAGGGGTGGTTGCATGGCGGCTCGTCTCGGCTCGTCTCTGCGGTGCGGGACCCATGAAGAGAAGGGCGAAGTGTTCGATATTTCGACGCCCGACCGTCACTTCGGACGGGACCGTAGGCCCGTGAAAACGCGGCGTCAATGACTCGCGCTGAAATTGCGAACGATGTTCGACATCGCGAACAGGTGCCCGCTCTCAGGCCTTCCGTCGACGAGAAGGAACGTGCGCGCACGGGGGGACGCGAGGAGATGCCGCGGGGATCGGCACACATTTCTTACTGGGGGGTAGGCCCGCCCGGCATCCTTGCTATACCTTCCGTCTAACAAGGGAGACGGAAGGCCGCCCGGCAGGGCCCGGCACCGGTCCTTCGCCGAAGGCTGCCACCGTCTTCGGTCGGCAGAACGGCATATGACGATCCGCCACCGCCGACGAACATCTGACAGCACCCAGGACATCGCTGACGAACCGAGGAGCCGCACCATGGCAAGCAGCACCGTTCGACCGGATGCCGAGGACCGGCCGCCCGAGGACCACCTCACCCGCCGCCTGCTCGAATCGGCCGCGACGCTGGCGTACGACCCCGCCACGGAGGTCGACTGGGACACACCGCTGGACAAGGAGTTCCACGGTGCGAGCCCGGAGTGGAGCACCCTGTACGGCACAGCGTACTGGGGCGAGCTGACCGAGCAGCAGCGTAAGGAACTGACGCGCCAGGAAGCCGCTTCGGTGGCCAGCACCGGGATCTGGTTCGAGATGATCCTGCAGCAGATGGTCCTGCGCGACGTCTACGCCAAGGACCCCACGAGCGCGGACGTCCAGTGGGCGCTGACCGAGATAGCCGAGGAGTGCCGGCACTCCATCATGTTCGCCCGCGGTGCCGAGAAGCTGGGCGCGCCGGCCTACCGGCCGCACCGGTTCGCGGTGGAGCTGGGGCGGGCCTTCAAGACCCTCGCGTTCGGCGAGGCCGCGTACGCGGCGATCCTCGTCGCCGAGGAGGTCCTCGACGTCATGCAGCGGGACTGGATGAGGGACGAGCGAGTCGTGCCCTTCGTCCGCACCATCAACAACATCCATGTCGTCGAAGAGTCCCGGCACATGAAGTTCGCCCGCGCCGAGACCCGCAAACACCTGAGCGGCGCCGGCCCCGTGCGACGCCGGATCAACGCGCTCGTCATCGCCATCGCGTCGTACGTCATCGTCACCAGCATGGTGAACAAGGACGTCTACGCCAACGCCGGACTGGACGGGAAGCGCGCCCTCGGTGAGGCGAAGGCCAACGAGCACCACAAGTCGATGATGCGCTCGAGCTGTTCGGGTCTCATGGACTTCCTGGCCTCGGCCCGCCTGCTCACCAAGCCCGCCCTGGTGTTCTACAAGCGTGCCCACCTGATCTGAGCGGACGACATGACCTACGCCATCACCCAGACGTGCTGCAGCGACGCCACCTGTGTCTCGGTGTGCCCCGTCAACTGCATCCATCCGACGCCGGAGGAACCGGACTTCGGCCGGACGGAGATGCTGTACATCGATCCGAAGTCCTGTATCGACTGCGGTGCCTGCGCCGACGCCTGCCCGGTGGAAGCGGTCTTCCCGGTGGACAGCCTTCCCGCCTCCCAGCGGGAGTACGGCCCGCTCAACGCGGCGTACTTCGCGGACCGGGAGCCCGGCCACGACCCGGAGGGGCCGAACTTCCACACCTGGGGAGCGCCGTCCTTCAAGCGCAGCCTGCCGTCGGACTTCGCGCCGATCCGGGTCGCGGTCGTGGGCACAGGACCGGCGGGCATGTACGCCGCCGAGGACCTGCTGCTGCACACGGGAGCCGAGGTCACGCTGATCGACCGGCTGCCCGTCGCGGGCGGCCTCATCCGCTACGGTGTGGCGCCCGACCACCAGTCGACGAAGAGGGCCGGCGACACCTTCGCCCGGTTCCACACACATCCGAGGGTGCGCATGCACCTCGGTCTCGAGGTGGGCCGGGACATCACACCGGAGGAGCTCGCCGCGCATCACGACGCTGTCGTCTACGCCGTCGGCGCGTCGGCCGGACGCCGGCTCGGGATCCCCGGGGAGGATCTGCCCGGCAGCATCTGCGCGACGACGTTCGTCTCCTGGTACAACGCCCACCCGGAGGTCGCGCCGGATGCCGTGGACCTGTCCGCCGAGCGGGTCGTCGTGGTCGGCAACGGGAACGTCGCGCTGGACGCGGCGCGGATCCTGGTCTCGGACCCCGACGCGCTCCTGGCCGGCGACATCGCCGGCCACGCGCTGGAGGCCCTGCGCGCGGGCTCGGTGCGCGAGGTGGTGCTGCTGGGGCGGCGGGGGCCCGAGGACGCGGCGTACACCAGGTCCGAGCTGCTCGCGCTCAAGCACCTGGCCGGCGTGGAGCTGGTCGTGGACGACCACGATCCGCGGACCGGTGCCACGATCGACGCGGCGGATGCGGGCGACAGGGCGGCGCTGCTGCGGGGAGTCGCCCGCGAGACGGTGGACTGGTCGCGCCCGCCGCCCACGGGGCGCCGCATCGTGTTCCGGTTCCACTCCGCACCGGTGGAGGCGCTCGGTGACGGCGGAGTCACCGCGCTCCGGGTCACGGACGGCGCGGGGGGAGGCGACGAGGAGGGCGGTACGGACAGCACGAGGAGCATCCCGTCCGGGCTGCTGCTGCGGGCCGTCGGCCAGCGTGGGCTGCCGGTCACCGGGTTGCCGTTCGACGAGACGACGGGGACCGTTCCGCACGAGGGCGGCCGGGTGACGGGTCTGCCCGGGACGTACGTCGTGGGATGGATCAAGCGCGGCCCCTCGGGCGGCATCGGGGCCAACCGGACCTGCGCCTCCGAGACCGTGGGCACGCTGCTGGACGACGCCGTCCGCGGCACGCTGCCGGCGCCGGAGCACGGGGCGAAGGCGTTCCAGCGGCTCGTGCGGCGCCGTAACCGGAGGGTCGTGGACGCCCGCGGCCTGGCGGAGATCGAGCGTGCCGAGCTGGCCCTTGGGCGCCGCGACGGCCGCCCCCGGGTCAAGCTGGCGACGCTTCCCGAGCTGGTGGCGGCGGCACGGGGCGGCCGTCGGAGGATTCCCGGCTGAAGGCCCGCCCGGCGTGCTGCCCGGCGAGGACATCGGCGGGCAGCACGCGGGGCGGTGGGAACGAGGGGCCGGGGGCCGGAG
>NZ_MAPV01000302.1 GCF_001700505.1 Streptomyces mutomycini | reverse complement strand
ACATAGAGGCACCCCCCGGCCGCGGCGGCCTCTTCAGATGGTCAGTGGCGGGCGGGTGGTCAGTGGCAGACCTTCACACCGCTGCCCTTCCCCCAGGAGCAGGAGTCCAGGAGGGAGCCGCTCGGCTTGATCAGCCGGGCCTTGTCGCCGGTGTTGTTCCATACGTACGAGCCGCGGTTCCAGTACACGTGGGCGCCGGAGTTCTTCCCCTTGCCGGTGTGGACCCGGACCGTCTTCCCGGCGGCGACGGTGTAGCCGGGGAAGGTGTAGGTGTAGCCGGTGTCGTCCTTCAGCTTGTAGCCCTTCAGCTGCAGCTTGGACTTGCCGTTGTTGTGGATGTCCACGTACTCGGCGTTCAGGGACGTGTTCGTCCGGGTGTCCTTGCCGGGGCTGTCGTACTGGATCTTGCCGAGGTGCAGCCCGCCCTGATGGGAGGCCGCCGAGGCCGGGGCCGTGGCGAGGAACGAGCCGGCCAGTGCGGTGGCGGCGGCCAGGGCGAGGGGCGCGGCGGTGCGTATGCGCATGAGGCGTGTTCCTTCTGTGTGCAACTGGTGAAGGTCAGTAGCATACGGTCAGCACGCGCTCTCCCGGGCTCAGTGGCGGAAATCCGCAAAACCCGTCATTCGGAGGTGAGTTCCGGGCGGGTGCGGAGCCGGGTGGTCAGCCCCGGCCGACGTACGGCATCGCCGTGGCCAGCACCGTCGCGAACTGCACATTGGCCTCCAGGGGCAGCTCCGCCATGTGCAGGACGGTCCTGGCCACGTCGTCCGCCGCCATGACCGGTTCGGCGGCCACCTCGCCGTTCGCCTGGAGGACGCCCGTGCTCATCCGCTCCGTCATGTCGGTCGCCGCGTTGCCGATGTCGATCTGCCCGCAGGCGATCCGGTACGGCCGCCCGTCCAGCGACAGGGACTTCGTCAGGCCCGTCACCGCGTGCTTGGTCGCCGTGTAGGCGATGGAGTGCGGACGTGGCGCGTGGGCCGAGACCGAGCCGTTGTTGATGATCCGGCCGCCCTGCGGGTCCTGCTCCTTCATCAGGCGGTAGGCCGCCTGTGCGCACAGGAACGTTCCGGTCAGATTGACGTCCACCACCGTCCGCCAGTCCTCGTACGCGAGATCCTCGACCGGCGCCGAACGCGGCCCGAACGTCCCCGCGTTGTTGAAGAGCAGGTCCAGCCTGCCGAAACGGTTCCGTACGGCGGTGAAGAGCGCGGCCACCCCGTCCGGGTCACTCACGTCGGTGGGTACGCACACCGTTGCGCCCGCGCCCGCCGCGGCGGCCGTCTCCTCCAGGGCCGCGGCCCGCCGTCCGGCCAGGGCCACCCTCCAGCCGGCACCCGCGAGGGTGAGGGCGACAGCCCTGCCGATTCCCGATCCCGCACCTGTCACGACGGCGGTTCTCTGCTCAGCGTTCATGGCCCGGCAGCGTACGGGAGGTTTCGCGGCGGCCGGCACGCGGTGCTCATCGCACCGCCATACGGATGTTGTGTACGTGCCAACGGGAAGTCGTCGTCCCGCACTCCAATGCCTCTGACAGCATCCGGCAGGGGAGGGGCATATGACACCCGCACAGATCAGCAGGACGCCCGGACAGGGACGCCATTCCGCCGTGCTGCGCAGTGCCGCACAGAGCTTCGGCTCCGGCGTGGGCCGCCGCCGTTTCCTCACCGTCACCGGAGCCGCCGCCGCGCTCGCCTTCGCCGTCAACCTGCCCGGCGCGGGCACCGCGGCCGCCGCCGAGCTCGACGCCCGGAAGATCACCGAGGACCCCTTCACCCTGGGGGTGGCGTCCGGAGACCCGCTGCCGGACTCCGTGCTGCTGTGGACGAGACTCGCGCCCCGCCCCTACGAGGCGGACGGCGGACTGCCCGCCGGGCGTGTCGAGGTCCGCTGGGAGATCGCCCGCGACGAACGCTTCCGCAGGATCGTCCGGCGCGGGTCCGCCACCGCCCACCCGGAGTTCGGGCACAGCGTCCATGTGGACGTGGACGGCCTCGACTCCGACCGGAGCTTCTACTACCGCTTCCGCGCCGGCAGCTGGACCAGCCCCACCGGCCGCACCCGCACCGCACCCGGCCGCGGAGCCCGCAACAGCTCGCTGACCCTGGCCGCCGTCTCCTGCCAGGCGTACCACGACGGCTACTTCACCGCCTACCGGCACCTCGCGGACGAGGACGTCGACGTGGTCTTCCACCTCGGCGACTACCTCTACGAATACGCCGTCACCGCCACCGGCGGCGCCCGCAAGTACACCGACCGCGTCCTGCCGGACCACTACGCCCGGGAGACGGTCACGCTGGAGGACTACCGCATGCGGTACGGCCTCTACAAGTCCGACCCCGACCTGCGCGCCGCACACGCCGCGCACCCCTTTGTCGTCACCTGGGACGACCACGAGACCGAGAACAACTACGCGGGCGACACCCCGGAGAACAGCGTCCCCCCGGAGGAGTTCCTGCTCCGCAGGGCCGCCGCCTACCGCGCGTACTGGGAGAACCAGCCGCTGCGCACCCCGCAGCGCCCCACCGGCCCCGACATGCGGCTCTACCGCCGGCTGCGCTTCGGCCGGCTCGCCCAGTTCGACATCCTCGACACCCGCCAGTACCGCAGCAACCAGGCGTACGGCGACGGCTGGAAGGTCCCGGGACCGGAGTCCGAGGACCCGTCGCGCACCATGACGGGCGCCGCCCAGGAGCGCTGGCTGCTCGACGGCTGGAAGACCTCGGACGCCCGGTGGAACGTCGTACCGCAGCAGGTCACCTTCGCCCAGCGGCGCGACGTGCCGACCGGCGCCTACAAGCTGTCCATGGACTCGTGGGACGGCTACCCCGCGTCCCGGCAGCGGATCATGGACGGCGCGGAGGCCGCCGGGATCGAGAACCTCATGGTGCTGACCGGAGACGTGCACGTCGGCTACGGCTTCGACCTCAAGAAGGACTTCGACGACCCGGCGTCCCGCACCGTCGGCACGGAGGTCGTGGCCACCTCGATCGCCAGCGGCAAGGACGGCTCCGAGAAGCCGGCCAACTGGAACAACCTGACCCAGGCCAATCCGCACATGAAGTTCTACAACGGCCGCCGCGGCTACGCGCTCGTCACCCTCGGCACGGAGCAGGCGCGTGCCGACTTCCGTACCGTGTCGGCCGTGACCACGCCCGGTGCGCCGGTCAGCACGGCCGCATCCTTCGTGACCGAGGCCGGGAACCCGGGGCTCACCCCCGCGTAACCCGGCCCGCCGCGAGGTCAGATCAGGTCGTCCGCCGGATAGCGGACGCCGACACGGTCACGCACCGCGTCGAGCGTCCGCATCACGGCGAGCGAACCCTCCAGCGGCACCAGCGGGGACTCCTTCTCGCCCGCCAGCAGCGCGCGCGTCACCTCGGCCGCCTCGTACTGCATGCCCGAAAGCCCCTGCGGGCCCGGGCCCGTGACGACCTTCTCGGGTTCGCGGCCCGGCCGGTGCAGGACGAAGTGCTCCGGGTGGAAGAAGCCCTGCGGGAAGTCGATCCGCCCCGCCGTGCCGGTGACCGACGCGACGGTCGGCAGGTCCCCGACGATCGAGCAGCTCAGCAGCGCCGTGGCACCGGAGTCCCACCCCAGCAGCATTCCGGTGTTCAGGTCGACGCCCTCCGGGGACAGCAGCGCGTCCGCCTGCACCCGGTCCGGCTCACCCAGCAGCAGCTGCGCGAACGACACCGGGTAGACCCCGAGGTCCAGCAGCGCGCCGCCGCCCAGCGCGGGATCACGCAGCCGGTGCTCGGCCCCGAAGGTGCCTGCGAAGCCGAAGTCGGCCTGCACCGTGCGGATCTCGCCGATCGCGCCGTCCCGCACCAGCTCGGTCATCCGGCGGATCAGCGGATTGCAGTACGTCCACATGGCCTCCATCAGGAACAGTCCGCGCTCCCGGGCCAGATCCACCAGCTCCCGCGCCTCACGCTCGTTGAGCGTGAACGCCTTCTCGCACAGCACGTGCTTGCCGGCCCGCAGAGCGAGCCCGGCCGCCTCCCGGTGCGCGGAGTGCGGGGTCGCGACGTAGACGACGTCGACGTCGTCGTCGGCGACGAGCTCCGCCCAACTGCCGTACGCCCGCCCGATCCCGAACCGCTCGGCGAACACCTTCGCGGAGGACTCGGAGCGGGACGCGACCGCCACGACCTCGGCCCCGGAGTCCTTCATCGCCAGCAGATCCCCCGTGAAGGTCGCGGCTATGCCGCCCGTCGCCAGTACACCCCAACGCACAGTCCCGCTCATGCCGCCCGCTCCCACACAAAAAGGTATCGACCACTACGACTGACCTGAGAGCATAGATGCGGATTCAACGAAGCGGAGAAGAGGATGCCGGACAGCGGCGAGAGCCGGGCCCAGCAAGAGCACGAACACATACCGACGAGCAGCGCCACCGCCACCCCCACCGCAGTGGGTGCGGCCGGGATGCCCGTCCCCACGAACACCGCGGCGGGCATCCCCGCCGCCTCCCTCACCACCGCGCCGGGCATCCCGGCCACCTCCACGACGACCGCACGGCGCGTCGGACTCCTGGTCACCCTGGTGCTGGGCGGGCTCACCGCACTGCCGCCCCTCTCCATGGACATGTACCTCCCGGCCCTGCCGGAGGTCACCGGCGCGCTGCACGCCCCGGCCGCGACCGTCCAGCTCACCCTGACGGCCTGCCTCACCGGAATGGCGCTCGGCCAGCTCGTCGTCGGCCCGATGAGCGACCGCTGGGGCCGGCGTACCCCGCTGCTCCTCGGCATGGTCGTCTACGTGATCGCCACCGCGATCTGCGCAGTCGCCCCCACCGCGGAACTCCTCATCGGCTTCCGCCTCCTGCAGGGGCTGGCCGGAGCCGCGGGCATCGTGATCTCACGGGCCGTCGTGCGTGACCTCTACGACGGCGACGAGATGGCGCGGTTCTTCTCCACCCTGATGCTGATCTCGGGCGTCGCGCCCGTCATCGCGCCCGTGATCGGCGGCCAGGTGCTGCAGTTCACCGACTGGCGCGGCATCTTCGTCGTCCTCACCTTCGTCGGCGTGCTGCTCACCCTCGTCGTCTGGAAGTGGCTCCACGAGACACTGCCCGTGGCACAGCGCCACACCGGCGGTGTCGGCGACGCGCTGCGCACCATGCGCGGGCTGCTGGCCGACCGGGTGTTCACCGGCTACATGATCGCGGGCAGTCTGGCCTTCGCCGCGCTCTTCGCCTACGTGAGCGCGTCGCCGTTCGTCGTCCAGGAGATCTACGGCGCCTCGCCGCAGACCTTCAGCCTGCTCTTCGGGATCAACTCCGTCGGACTGATCGCCGTCGGCCAGATCAACGGCAAGCTGCTCGTCGGGAGGGTCAGCCTCGACAAGGCACTCGGCGTCGGCCTCGCCGTCATCTGCGCCGCGGCGATCGCCCTGCTGCTGATGACCTCCGGGGTCTTCGGCGAGGTCGGCCTGCTGCCGGTGGCCGTCGGGCTGTTCGTGCTCATGTCCGCGATGGGCCTGGCGATGCCGAACACCAACACCCAGGCACTGATGCGCACCAGGCACGCGGCGGGCTCCGCCTCCGCGCTGCTGGGGACGACCCAGTTCCTGGTCGGCGCGATCGCCTCGCCCCTGGTCGGGATCGCCGGTGAGCAGACCGCCGTGCCGATGGCCGTGGTGCAGGTGGTCTGCGCACTGTCCGCGGTCGTGTGCTTCCTGCTGCTGTGCCGGCCGTGGCAGAACACCCGCGCGCCGCGGGGGCCGCTCACGAAGTGAGCGGCCGGCGTGAGGGGGCCGCCGGACCGTGGGAGCACCGGACTGCGGGGGGAGGGGCCGCTGCGCCTACAATTCGGCGGTGAACCCCTCCCTCTCCACCGCGGAAGCCCTGCGTGCGGCGCTGGCCGCCCTGCTCGACGGGCTGCCCCCGACGCAGGCCGCGCAGGCCGTCGACCGGCTGATCGCCAGCTACCGCGGGACCACCCCCACCGACGCACCCATCCTGCGGGACCGCTCGGACGTCGCCGCGTACGCCGCGTACCGGATGCCCGCGACGTTCGAGGCCGTACGGTCCTGCCTCGCCGCACTCCGCGAGGCCGCGCCCGACTGGGTGCCCGCCACCCACACCGACATCGGGGGAGGTACGGGCGCGGCGAGCTGGGCGGTCGCGGGGGCCTGGGACGGGCCGCGCACCACGGTCCTCGACTGGTCACAACCGGCACTCGCGCTCGGCCGTGAACTGGCCGAGGCCTCCGGTATCCCCGCCCTGCGGGCCGCCACCTGGGAACGGGCGAGGATCGGCACGTCACCGGCTCCTGCGCCCACGGACCTGGTGACCGTCTCGTACGTGCTCAAGGAGCTCACCGCCGGGGACCGGGCCGCCGTGGTGGACGCAGCGGCGTCGGCCGCGCAGGCCGTGGTCATCGTCGAGCCCGGCACCCCCGACGGCTACGACCGCGTCATCGAGGCCCGCGGCCGGCTGATCGCCGCAGGGCTGAGCGTCGCGGCACCCTGCCCGCACGACGAGGCGTGCCCCATCGAGCGCGGCACGGACTGGTGCCACTTCTCGGCGCGGGTCAGCCGCTCGTCGCTGCACCGCCAGGTCAAGGGCGGCTCGCTCAGCCATGAGGACGAGAAGTTCAGCTATGTCGTGGCCACCCGGTTCGCCACCGACCCGGCCACCGCCCGGGTCATCCGCAAGCCGCAGATCCGCAAGGGCCAGGTGCTGCTGGAGCTCTGCACCCGGGACGAGGGCCTGAAGCGCGCCACGGTCACCAAGCGGCACGGCACGCTCTACCGTGCCGCCCGGGACACCGCGTGGGGCGACGCCTGGCCGCCGCCCGAGGACGAATAGGCCCTTTCCCTCTCCGCCCGGCCGGGTCAGGCCCGCAGCTCCTGGGTGCAGCACTTCACGCTGCCGCCGCCCTTGAGCAGCTCGCCCAGATCCATCGGGACCGGCTCGAAGCCCCGGTCCCGCAGCGGGTCCAGGAGCCCCACGGCGGCCTGCGGGAGCAGCACGTGGCGCCCGTCGCTGACCGCGTTCAGGCCGAGCATGGCGGCGTCCGCCTCCTCGGCCAGCAGCGCGTCGGGGAAGAGCCGGGCCAGCACGGACCTGCTGCCCGGCGAGAAGGCCCCGGGGTAGTACATGATCTCGTCGGCCGCGTCGTCGAGGACGCAGAGCGCCGTGTCCAGGTGGTAGTAGCGCGGGTCCACCAGATCGAGGCCGATCACCGGCCGCCCGAAGAACTCCTGGGCCTCGTCGTGGGAGAGCGGACTGGACCGGAAGCCCCGTCCCGCCAGCAGATACGACGCGGTCACGGCGAAGTCGCCCTCGCCCTCGTTGACATGGGCCGGCTCGTGGATCTCGGTGAAGCCGTTGGCGCGGAACCACTCCCGGTGGGCCCCGGCCTCCGCGAACCGCTCCGGGTAGGCGAACAGGGCACCGAGCACCCGGCCGTCGATCACGGTGGCCCCGTTGGCGGCGAACACCATGTCGGGCAGGTCGGGACGGGGGACGAGGAGCTCCACGGTGTGACCGAGGGCCCGGTAGCGGTCGCGCAGGTCCTCCCACTGGGTGTTGGCCAGGGGCAGGTCCACGGGTTTGGACGGGTCCATCCACGGATTGATGGAGTACGTGACCTCGAAGTGGGCCGGGGCGCACATCAGGTAGCGACGAGGGGTGGCGTCACGGGTCAATGCAGGCTCCTCACGAACGGCGGCCGTTGCCGCCGGATCGGTGGGATGCGCACGGGGTGTGTGCGCGTCTACATGGTGCGTCAGCACCGGGCCGGTTCGCAGTGATCCGTTCGGGTGGTTTACGCGCGACGGCGGTTGACCGGACAAGACGATACGTATCGGACCGTGAGCCCTTAGGCTGGCCGCATGTCTCCTCACAAGGCGCCCGACTCCAGCCGTCGCAGCGACCGTTCCCGCCGCGCGATCCACGACGCCGCGCTCGCACTCGTCGGAGAGGTGGGCTACGCGAGGACGACGATCGAGGGTATCGCCGCCCGGGCCGGGGTCGGCAAGCAGACCATCTACCGCTGGTGGCCGTCGAAGGCGGCCGTGCTCATGGAGGCGTTCCTCGACATGGGCGCCCGGCAGGCGGCGGTCGCGGACACGACGGGAGGAGGCGGCGAGCACGGGATCCCCGACACCGGCGACCTGGCCGCCGACCTCAAGCTGGTCCTGCGGGCCACGGTCGACGAGCTGAACGACCCGGCGATCGAGGCACCCACCCGTGCCCTGACCGCCGAGGCGGTCATCGATCCGGCGCTCGGGGCCCGATTCGTCGAGAATCTTCTCGAACCCCAGCTCCAGTTGTATGTCACACGCCTGCGCTCGGCCCAGGAGGCCGGAGAGGTGCGCGCGGACGTCGATCCGCGCACCGCGCTGGAGCTCCTGATCGCCCCACTCACCCACCGCTGGCTGCTGAGAACGCTTCCACTGACCCACGATTACGCGGACTCCGTCGTCGACCACGCCCTGCGGGGGCTCTCGGTCCGGCCATGAGCCCGTCGCGCATTTCGTGACAATCCGTACTGCTCCGCCGATCTCTGCGCGACGGACCGGGCACCCCGCTCGGGCACTCTGGCCACCCGGGGAGCAGGATGGTGCGACGATGGAGGGGTAACCGCTGAGGTGAGGGGATAGATGGGCGCCGATTCCGGCCGCTATCGCGGCACAGAGGGCAGGATTTCCCAGTGGCTGCGCAGGCGGCCGAAACCGCAGCCGGAGGCCGACGACGCGGCGCGACTGGCGCTGCTCCTGGCCGTCGCCGAGGCAGGAATGCCCATCTCACCTGCGGCGCACCCGTCCGGCTACCGATGTTCGTGCGAGCGCATCGGCTGTCCGACCCCCGCGCGGCACCCCGTCTCGTTCGCATGGCAGACGCAGTCCACGACGGACCGCGCGCAGATCGAGCGCTGGGCGGCCGGTCAGCCGCTGGCCAACTTCATCACCGCGACGGGCCTGGTCCACGACGTCCTCGACGTCCCCCTCACCGCCGGGGCGTCAGCCCTGGAACGGCTCACCGCGGCGGGCATCGACGTCGGCCCCGTGGCCCAGTCCGGAACCGATCGGATGCTCTTCTTCACCGCCACCCGCGGCACCCCCGACGACGAGGACGAGTGGTGGCCGTGCGAGCTCGACTGCCACCCCGAGACCATGGACGAGCATCCGGGACTCCGCTGGCACTGCCGCGGCAGCTACGTCCTCCTGCCGCCCGCCCGGCTCCCCGGCGAGCTGGACGTGCACTGGATCCGCGGACCGGAGCACCCGCTGCCCGATCCGCTGACCCTCCTGGAGACGCTCACCGACGCCTGCGCGAAGTACGCGGACACGGCCGACGAGAGCGACCTCGACCATGACGCGGTGGCCTGGCCGCTCAGCCGCTGAGAGCGCCCGCTGCCGGCCGGCGGCACAGCGGCCGGGCGGCCCCACCGGGCGACAGGGGCCCGCGCAGGGCCCTGTCGCCCGTAGCGGTCAGGACCCCTGCGCCGCGACCAGACCGGGCAGCCGGTTCAGCACGCGCACCCGGCCGTCCGTCGCCCCTGAGCCTCCCGCGCCCTTCCTGGGCACGTAGACCAGCTGGCTGGAGACCCGCTCCTTGGTGAGGGTGCTCTTCACCTCGCCGGTCAGCAGCGCCTGCACGTCCGCAGTGACCGTCGGCCGCAGCCCCTCGGCCGCCGTCTGCCGCTCGAAGTGCTTGCTGCTGAAGAAGACCAGCGCCCCGCCGTCCTCGGTCGTCAGACCCAACGGCGCGAACGTCCCGGAATCCAGCGCCTGGTCGACGTACTGGTAGGAGAAGCCCGCCCTGCGGGTGTTCTTCCGCGCCTCCCGCCAGCCCGAGGTCATCGACCCGGCGGCGAACACGTCCGGTGCGCCCTCACCGAGGTAGTCGGTGTACGTGGCGCTCAGGTCCGAGGGCGGGGTGGCCAGCGCGGCGTCCGTGTCCGCGGAGGGCACCGGCTCCGCCCAGCCGTCGGCGTCCTTGCGGAACTTCGGGATCTCGGACGGGGAGGCCACCGCCAGATAGGAGGCCTTCCAGGGCGCGTCCGGCCCGGTGCGGACGAACGCCAGCAGCCAGCGGGTGTCCAGCTTCCCGCCGTCCTGGTCGCGGTTGGAGTCGGTGTCCGCGACGAACCAGCGCGGCCAGCCCGCCTTCTTGGGAATGGTGTACGAGGCGTCGGTCAGCTCCAGCGGCTTGTGCTGCGCGTTGCCCTCGGGGCTGTTCTTCTGCCGCGCCGCCAGGCCCGCCTGGTTGATCGCACCGAGCGAACCCGTCACCACGTCCTCGTCGAGCGCCGGATCGTACGCCTTGTCCGCCTTGTTGTACGCGACCGTGAAGTCCTCCAGGGCCTTCGCGGCCTCGGACTCCGTCGCTCCCGGTACTACTTCCAGCTCACCGTGTACCGTCACGCAGCCGCTCGCCGTGACGACCAGTACCGTCGCCGTCGCGAGCCCCGCCGCCAGTCGACCCAGCCTTCTCATCCGTTGCCTTCTGCGCCTTCTGATCCGTCGTCCGCACTGACCGCCTGAACCCTACCGGGGCGAGGAACAGCGCGAGCGTGGGGATGAGGTAGAGCGCCCACACCGTGACCTGGAGAACGGTCGGATCCGCCTGGAAGTTGAAGACCCCCTTGAGCAGGGTGCCGTACCAGCTGTCCGGCGGAATCGTGGTCGTGACGTCGAACGCCTTGTTCTCCAGGCCGCCGAGGAAACGGGCCTCCTGCAGGTCGTGCACGCCGTAGGCCAGCACCCCCGCCGCCACCACCACGAGCATGCCGCCCGTCCACGTGAAGAACTTCGACAGGTTGATCCGCAGCGCGCCCCGGTAGAACAGCCAGCTCAGCACGATCGCGGTCGCGATGCCCAGGAGCACCCCGACCAGCGGTGACGAGGAACCCTCACCGCTCGCCCGCACCGACGCCCACACGAACAGCGCGGTCTCCAGGCCCTCACGGCCGACCGCCAGGAACGCGGTGGCCACCAGGGCGCCGGTGCCCATCGCGAGCGCCGTGTCGAGCCTGCCGTGCAGCTCCGTCCTCAGGTGCCGCGCGGTACGGCGCATCCAGAACACCATCCAGGTCACGAGCCCGACGGCGATGACCGACAGCGAACCGCCGAGCATCTCCTGCGCCTCGAACGTCAGCTCCTGCGAACCGAATTCGAGCGCGGCGCCGAACGCCAGCGAGATGGCGCAGGCTATGGCGATGCCGGTCCACACCGGGCGCAGCGCGTCACGGCGGCCGGTCTTGACCAGGTAGGCGACGAGGATGCAGACGACGAGGCCGGCCTCGAGCCCCTCGCGCAGGCCGATCAGGTAGTTGCCGAACATGCCGGTCCTTCCACGGTGAGGGTCATGAGAAAAGCGCCCGGGTCACGAGAACAGCGCCCGGCCCCACCAGTCGTCCGTGTCGCGGACGCCGGGCGGAACGGCGAAGACCGCCGAACCCACGTGCTGGATGTATTCGTTGAGCGCGTCCGAGGCGGCGAGGCTGCGCTGCACCGGGATGAAGCCCGTCCGGACGTCGCGCTGGTAGGCCAGGAAGAACAGCCCCGCGTCGAGCCTGCCCAGACCGTCAGTACCGTCGGTGAAGGAGTAGCCGCGGCGCAGGATCGTCGCCCCGTCGTTGGTGTCCGGGTGCGCCAGGCGCACGTGCGCGGTCGGCAGCATCGCCTTCAGGAACGGTTCGTCGCGCTCCTTGGCCTTGCCGACCGGGGCACCCTCGCCCTTGTCCCGGCCGAAGATGTCCTCCTGCTCCTGCAGCGGAGCCCGGTCCCACGTCTCGATGTGCATCCGGATGCGCCGGGCCACCAGATACGAACCGCCGGCCATCCACCCGGCGCCGTCCTTCGCGCCCGCCCACACGTGCTTCCTCAGGGCCGCGTCGTCCGTGCCCGAGATGTTCCGGGTGCCGTCCTTGAACCCCATCATGTTGCGCGGGGTCTGCGAGCCCGGCGTCGTCGAGGACGTCTTGCCGAACCCGAGCTGCGACCAGCGGATGGCGGTGCGGCCCATCCCGATCCTGGCGAGGTTGCGGATGGCGTGCACGGCCACCTGCGGGTCGTCCGCGCAGGCCTGGACGCACAGGTCCCCGCCGCTGCGTGCGGAGTCCAGGTTGTCGCCGGGGAACTTCGGCAGATCCACCAGCGCTTCGGGGCGCCGGTCCTCCAGGCCGAAGCGGTCCCGGGCGAACAGGGACGGGCCGAAGCCGATCGTGAGCGTGAGCCGCGACGGCCGCAGGCCCAGCGCCTCACCCGTGTCGTCCGGCGGGGCTTCGGCCGCCCCTCCGTACGCACCCTCGCCGACGGCCCGTCCGGCCGTCATCCGCTCGGCGGCCCGCGTCCACTCCTTCAGGAGGGCGGCCAGTTCGGCCCGGTCCCCGGTCGTCACGTCGAACGCGGCGAAGTGCAGCCTGTCCTGGACGGCGGTGGCGATACCCGCCTGGTGCGCCCCGTGGAAGGGCACCGCCGCGCCGCTGTCCACGGCCGGCTCCGTGCCTTCGCCCGAGCGCACCGCGGCGACCGCGCCGCCGGCCGCCGCGGCGCCGAGCGCCAGCCCGGCACCGCCCCAGCCGAGCAGTGCGCGACGCGACGGTGCGGGCGCGCCGCCCGTGCCCTTGTCCCCGGTGTCCGCAGTGTCCCCGGTCATCGTCCCGCCCCCGCTACTTCGTGACCGCGGCGGCCAGCTTGGACAGCGGCTCCGCGAGTGCGTTGACCGCGTCGGAGAGCTCCTTGCGGTCCGCCTTGCCGACCTTGTCGTACGAGGTGAAGTCGTAGGAGGACTTGTCCGTGCGGTACTTGTCCAGCAGGGTGTTCAGCGCCGCGAACTGCTTGTCCAGGGTGGCGGTCAGCGCGGCGTCGTTCTTCGACGCGATGGGCTCGAGGAGCGTGTAGGACCGCTCCGCGCCCTCGACGTTCGCCTTGAAGTCGACGAGGTCGGTGTGGCTGTAGCGCTCCTCCTCACCGGTGACCTTGCCGGTGGCGACCTCGTCGAGGAGCTCCTTGGCGCCGTTGGCCATGGAGGTCGGGGTGATGTCGGCCCGGCCGACCCGCTTCTGCCAGTCCAGCAGGTCCTTGTAGAGGACGGGAGCGAGTGCCTTCTCCTCGGCGCCCAGCTTCTCGTCCTGCCACAGCGCCTTCTCCAGGCGGTGCCAGCCGGTCCACTTCTGGCCGTCCTCCAGGCCGTCCTCGCGGACGTCGACCTTCGGGTCGATGTCACCGAAGGACTCGGCGACCGGCTCGGTGCGCTCCCAGCCGATCCGGGAGTCCGCGTACGCCTTCTTCGCCGCCTCGATGTCGCCCGCGGCCACGGCGTCCGTGAAGACCTTCACCTTGGGCAGCGTCTCGTCGGCCTGCGCCTGCACGTAGTCGCGGTAGCCGGCGACGGCCTTGTCCATCTCCGGGCTGCGCGCGGCGGCCTTCCCCCCGGTGACCTCGACGGTCTGGCGGATGCCCTTGCCCTTCATGCCGGGCTTGCAGGCGATCTCGTACGTCCCGGCCTTGATCTCGGCCGTGATCCTCGCCTTGGTGCCCGGGCCGATGTTCTCGCGCTCGGTGACGATCCGGTCGTCCGGGAAGAGGACGTAGACCTCGGTCACCTTGGAGCCCTTGTTCTCCACGGCGAGTTCGACGTGCCCGGCCGGGATCTTCTTGGACGACACCTCACAGGAGTCGTCCTTGGCGACGACCTGTACGGCGCCGTCGCCCTTGCCGTCGCTCTTCTCGGCGCAGCCCGTGACGGCGGTCAGTGCGGCCACCACGGCGACAGCGGTGACGACGGAGGGACGAACGGCTCGCATGCGGGGCTCCACGAGGGTGAAAGAGCGGGGGTGGTGCGGACGAATAGCAGGTGAGGCGCGCCTAACTTAACCGTGCCTAACCTCACCGGAACCCCTACTGCGCGTGATTCGGGTCTCACTCCGGGGCGCCGGAAACGCCCCGGTCACAGGAGGCTCATGGGGAACCCACAGAAAGGTCAATGGCGGGTCAAGTAAGCCTTTTCGTCCCTACGGGCGTCATCCCGCTCCGCGGCCGCCTCCGGCGCGGGGCCCGCGGCCCCGTGGCGGCGTACCCGAGCCCGGACGGTGCTTGAATGCGTGCGTGAACGACTTCGACGTACCCGACGGCATGGACGTACTGCGCGTGTTCTGCGGCCCGGACGGCCGGTACGGCAACCCGCTCGGCGTCGTACGGGACGGGCGCGGATACCCCGACGACGACTCCCGGCAGGCGCTGGCCAGGAAGCTCGGCTTCAGCGAGACCGTGTTCGTGGACGACCCCGAGCGCGGCATCGTCGACATCCGCACGCCGGAACTCCGGCTGCCGTTCGCCGGGCACCCGGTCGTCGGGGCGGCCTGGCTGCTCGACCTGGAGATCCTGGAGCTGCCCGTCGGGGACGTGGAGGCGCGCCAGGACGGTGAGTTCACCTGGATCACGGCCCGGCCCGAATGGGCGCCGGCCAGGACGCTGGAGCGGTACGCCTCGGTCGCGGAGGTCGAGGCGCTGACCGGACCGCCGCCCGGCGAGGGCCCGCTCTACGTCTGGGCCTGGGAGGACGAGGCGGCCGGCCGGGTGCGGGCGAGGTCCTTCCCCCGGCGTCATGATGAGCGCGGCGACAGCCGCTCCGGTGGAGCCGGTGCTTGCGCCGGATGCATCGGCGAGGACGAGGCGACCGGCGCCGCGGCCATGCTGCTGAGTGCCGAACTCGGCCGGGCGCTCAACGTCACGCAGGGCCGCGGCTCCCAGATCCTCACCGCGCCCGCACCGGACGGCATGGTGGAAGTCGCGGGACGCGTCCTGCTGGAGGTCGCGTCCTGACCGCGCGCCCGGCGGCGAGAGGCGTCACGCGCTGAGCGGGAAGACCTCGCCCAGCTCGCGGAAGACGGCGGTGTTCAGCGCGAAGGCACGCTTGCACTCGTCGATGATGCGCTGCTTCTCCAGGTCGTCGGCGTTCACCGCGTCCAGCAGCTCGCGGTAGTCCCGCTTGAAGGCGGCGGGGTTGGGGATCTGCTCGAACACGTAGAACCGGACCCCGTCGCCCTTGCGCTCGAAGCCCCACGTCTTCTCCGCGGTACCGCGGATGATCTGGCCGCCCGAGAGGTCCCCGAGGTATCGGGTGTAGTGGTGCGCTATGTATCCGGCGGGCCACTCCCGCGCGCACTCGGCGACCCGTGCGGCGTACGCGGCGGTCGCGGGCAGCGGCTCCAGGCCCTCGCGCCACCCCTCGCCGCGCAGGTGGGTGAGGTCGCGCTCCAGCTCGGCGGCGCGCATCAGCTCCGGCTGGATGAAGGGCCCGGCGACCGGGTCCTCACGCAGGGACTGCGCACCGTCCTCCAGTGCCCGGTAGACGAACCACAGCTGCTCGGTGTAGCGCGTGTACGCGTCCACCCCGAGCCGTCCGCCGAGCATGTCGCCCATGAAGGTCGAGGACTCGGCCTCCGTGTGCTGCTCGTGCGAAGCGGTGCGGATGAGCGTCGAGAAGGGCGTGGTGGTGGCGGTCGAGTCCAAGGCGGGCCTCCGGGGACCGAGGGGACGGGAAGTCCGGGCGGAAACGTACATACCGGCGGCGACTGGACACGCCGCCGCGCACCGATGTGCCGATCCTCCTGCTTAGGTTTGCCTAAGTCAACAAGTTCCCGACCGGCTGTCGGTAAATCCGGTGGCCGCCGGCCTGTCCGCGCCGCCCATCCGTCCCCCGGGCCTACGGGAGGGTCAGGATGTCCGCCCCGGTCTCGGTCACCACCAGGGTGTGCTCGAACTGCGCGGTGCGCTTCCGGTCCTTCGTCACCACGGTCCAGCCGTCGTCCCACATGTCGTAGTCGTGGGTCCCGAGCGTCAGCATCGGCTCGATCGTGAACGTCATCCCGGGCTGCATCACGGTCGTCGCGTGCGGGCTGTCGTAGTGCGGGATGATCAGGCCGGAGTGGAACGAGGAGTTGATCCCGTGCCCGGTGAAGTCCCGCACCACCCCGTAGCCGAACCGCTTCGCGTACGACTCGATGACGCGCCCGATCACATTGATCTGCCGTCCGGGCCGCACCGCCTTGATGGCGCGGTTCAGCGACTCCCGGGTGCGCTCGACGAGCAGCCGCGACTCCTCGTCGACGTCGCCGCAGAGGTAGGTGGCGTTGTTGTCCCCGTGCACTCCGTCGATGTACGCGGTGACGTCGAGGTTCACGATGTCGCCGTCCCGCAGCACGGTCGAGTCGGGGATGCCGTGGCAGATGACCTCGTTGAGCGAGGTGCAGAGCGACTTCGGGAAGCCCCGGTAGCCGAGGGTCGACGGATAGGCCCCGTGGTCCACCATGAACTCGTGGGCGATCCGGTCCAGTTCGTCCGTGGTGACCCCCGGGACGATGTGCTTGGCGGCCTCCTCCATCGCCTGCGCCGCGATGCGGCCCGCGATCCGCATGCGCTCCACGGTGTCGGAGTCCTGGACCTCCGGGCCGGTGTACGGAGCGGGAGCGGGCTTCCCCACGTACTCGGGGCGCCGGATCCTTCCGGGAACGGAACGGACGGGAGTGATCTCCCCTGGTGCGAGAAGCGACTGGCCAGACATGTCAGCGAGTCTAACCAGCGTGCTCGGGGCACGATGGCAACGAGGAAAGGATTCCGCAATGGCCATGTTCAAGAAGCGCACGGTGGGCAAACCGGGCGAGTGGTACTACTGCCTGGAGCACAAAAAGGTCGAGGAGGGCCCCGAGTGCCCGGGGAAGGACCGCTTCGGCCCCTACGCGACCCCGGGCGAGGCGCAGCGCGCGATGGACACGGCGCGTGAGCGGAACCTCGAATGGGAGACCGACCCGAAGTGGCACGACCGCTCGGACAAGCCGACGGACGAGACGCCGGACTAGGGTCTTCCGTCTGGATCAGGCCGGATCAGGGAGCGGTGCCAGGGCACGCGAGAGGGGCGTGATCCGAACGAGAGGCCCTGGGGCCTCTCGGGGCCTCTCGGGGTCTCGCGCCCCGGCGGGCCCTCACCAGCGCTCCGGTGGAGGCGCCGTCAGCTGGTCGGCCAGCCGGGAGAGCCGGTCACGGAACGTGCGGCGGCCCCGGGGTGCCGGGGCGCCGTTCTCTCCCGCAGCCGCGCTGACCAGGTGCTGGACCGTGTCCAGGTCGACCTCGGCGCCGGCGGCCACCGTCAGCGCCTCATGGGCGAGGCCCCGCACCTCCGCGTCACCGCCGTCCAGTGTCAATACCGTCGCCCCCGCACGCCGCGCGTCGTGCACACGTTCCAGCAGGCCGCCGCCCGGCCGCTCGGGCGCCACCACGAGCAGCGTCTCGCCGCGCCCGGCCGTCTCGATGCGGCCCAGACCGGCGGCCAGGTGCACCGGGTCGTCCGGGTCCACCCGGTGGCGTACGAGCGTGGGCCGCAGCTGCGGCAGGCCCGACCAGGTGGACTCGTCCACCAGGTGCGCGGCCATGTGCCACGGCTCGTAGACCTCGGTCCCCACCAGCAGCAGCCCTCCGCCCCGCGGGACGACCGAGGACCGCAGGGTCCGGGCGAACCCCCGGGCGGCCGAGGGCCACTCCGTCCCGGCGAGCACTTCACGCAGCAGGGCGACACGTACGGCATCCATGGCCCGGCATCATGCCCGCAGGTCCTCACCCTGCGCTGCCCGATCGCGGCAGTCCAC
Organism: Streptomyces mutomycini; assembly: GCF_001700505.1. GTDB lineage: Bacteria > Actinomycetota > Actinomycetes > Streptomycetales > Streptomycetaceae > Streptomyces > Streptomyces mutomycini. Next base: position 2,994 of record NZ_MAPV01000302.1, on the reverse strand, counting down.
CCGAACGGGAACTGCCGGGACGCGGCGCTGCCGTCCGCTGCCGGACCTGTCACGATGACGCCATGACCACAGCGGACGTCTTCGCCCGGGCCCGGATGCTCGGCTGGACGCTCCTGGTCCTCCCGTTGTCGTTCGCCCTCCTGCGTGGCTGGGCCCCCGCACGGGTGCGCCGCCGGGCCACGCCGCGCATGGTGCGGGTGCGCGGTGCCGCGGGCCTGGTCCTCTGGGCGAGCGCCGTGACATCAGCCGCGTTCCAGTCGTCCGGGGTCCTCGACGACGGCTGGCACCCCGTCAGGATCCTTGCGGGGCCGGTGGCGGTGCTCGTCGCGATCGTCCTCGTCGCCGTGACGGATGTCGCAGAGCGACGTCGGCGCGGGGTGCCCCTCCCCGCCTCGCAGTAGGGTCGGCGCCATGACTACGAATGACAGTGGAAGCGCCCCCAAGCCCCCCGCCAAGGACCCCTGGGACCTCCCCGACGTGTCCGGCCTGACCGTGGGCGTGCTCGGCGGAACAGGCCCCCAGGGCCGCGGCCTCGCCTACCGCTTCGCCCGCGCCGGGCAGAAGGTCGTCATCGGCTCCCGCGCCGCCGACCGGGCGGAGGCCGCCGCCGCCGAGCTGGGCCACGGAGTCAAGGGCGCGGACAACGCGGAGTGCGCGCGCCGCAGCGACATCGTGATCGTCGCCGTGCCCTGGGACGGCCACGCCAAGACGCTGGAATCCCTGCGCGAGGAGCTCGCCGGGAAGCTCGTCGTCGACTGCGTCAACCCGCTCGGCTTCGACAAGAAGGGCGCCTACGCCCTGAAGCCCGAGGAGGGCAGCGCAGCCGAGCAGGCCGCCGCCCTGCTGCCCGAGTCGCGGGTGACCGCAGCCTTCCACCACCTCTCGGCGGTCCTCCTCCAGGACGAGGCGATCGAGGAGATCGACACCGACGTGATGGTGCTGGGCGAGGCACGTGCCGACACGGACACCGTGCAGGCCCTCGCGAGCCGCATCCCCGGCATGCGCGGTGTCTTCGCCGGCCGGCTGCGCAACGCGCACCAGGTCGAGTCGCTCGTGGCGAACCTGATCTCCGTCAACCGCCGCTACAAGGCACACGCGGGGCTGCGCACCACCGACGTGTGAGCCCGTGCCCGGAGCCGAATCGGGCATGAGGGACACTGGACGGGACCGCGCACCATCCCCGGACAGGAGCACCAGCCCTCATGCCCCGCCTCGCTCTCTACGCCAGCATTGTCTGCGTCCTCGCCGTCACCGCAGCCGTGGTGTCCTTCGTCGAGGGCAGCCTCCTCGGAATCGTCTGGGTGCTGCTGGCCGGTCTCTCCTCGAACATGGCGTGGTTCTACGTGCGCAGGCACCGCGCGGAGTCCCACGCCGAGGCCGCCGCCCGCTAGCGGTGCCCCGCGTCAGCGGATCATCGCGCAGCCCGGGGCCTGGTCGCCGAACCACTCCTGCCAGAAGCGGTAGGTGTCGAGCCCGCAGTACGTCTCGACCTCGCTGACGCCCAGGCCCCGCAGCAGCGCGTCCACCGCGTCGAAGAAGACCCCGTTGACCTCGGGGATCCACAGGAGCGCGAAGACCGCGATCAGCCCGAAGGGCTGATACGGCTCCATCTTGCGCCGGACCTTGTACGAGAGCCACGGCTCGATCACGCCGTAGCCGTCGAGGCCCGGCACCGGCAGGAAGTTCAGGATCGCCGCCGTCACCTGGAGCAGCGCCAGGAGCGCCAGCGCGAACCGGAAGACCGGCGGGACGCCGTCCAGCGCGCCCAGCCAGAACGGCGCCGTGCAGACGACGGCGAACAGCACGTTCGTCAGGGGCCCCGCCGCCGAGATCAGGCTGTGCTTCCAGCGTCCGCTGATACGGCCCCGCTCGATGTAGACCGCCCCGCCCGGCAGGCCGATGCCACCCATGATCACGAACAGCACGGGGAGCACGATGCTCAGCAGGGCATGGGTGTACTTGAGCGGATTGAGCGTCAGATAGCCCTTCGCCCCGATCGAGATGTCGCCGCCGTGCAGCGCGGTGCGCGCGTGCGCGTACTCGTGGAGACAGAGCGAGACGATCCAGGCCGCGGTGACGAAGAGGAAGACCGCGAAGCCGGTCTGCTCGGCGAAGTCCGTCCACACCGCCCAGCCCGAGACGGCCATGACGGCGACGATCCCGAGGAAGATCGGACTGACCCGCCGGTCGCTGGGGCGGCGGAAGGCGGTGGTCATCGGCGGCACTCCTGGGGGCTGGACGGCTGGCTGGGGCCCCCGAGCGTACGGGTGACACGGCGAGAACGTCTCACCCACGGGTGGTAGTTCCGCGGAGGAGGGTGCCGTCACGGACAATGGGCCCGTGCACTACGGCATCCTCGGTACCACCCGCGCCCTCCGTGCCGACGGCACGGCCGTCGCCCTCGGCGGGGCGCGGCTGCGCGCCCTGCTCACCGTGCTCGCGCTGCGCCCCGGACGTACGGTCCCGGCCGGGGTGCTCGTCGACGAGGTGTGGGACGGCGACCCGCCGGCCGACGCCCCGGGCGCCCTGCAGGCACTTGTGAGCCGCCTCAGGCGCGCGCTGGGCCGGGAAGCGGTCGAGTCCGCGGAGAACGGTTACCGCCTCGTCGCCGATCCGGACGCCGTGGACCTGCACCGCTTCGAGCGGCTCGCGGCGGAGGGCGCCAGAGCGCTGGAGGAGGGCGACGCGGCGAAGGCCGCCACGGTCCTCGATGACGCGCTCGCCCTGTGGCGCGGGCCGGCACTCGCCGACCTGCCGGACCGCGCCGTGGCAGCCGCCCGCTGGGAGGGCGGCCGCCTGGACGCCCGCAGGACCCGGATCGAGGCGGTCCTCGCGCAGGGCCGCACCGACGACGCCCTGCCCGAACTGGCCGGGCTCTGTGCCGACCACCCGCTGGACGAGCCCCTGCAGGTACTCCGCATCAGGGCGCTGCGGGACGCCGGGCGCACCGCGCAGGCACTCGTGGCGTACGACGAGGTGCGCACCCTGCTCGCC
>NZ_MAPV01000301.1 GCF_001700505.1 Streptomyces mutomycini | reverse complement strand
GGGGATGTCACCCCGGCACACCCAACAGCACAGTCCCGGTTGCGTCGACAGCTTGATGTGAGGCTTTCCCCATGTTTGATCCGTTCATAGCGCCGAGCGGCACCCTGCTCGGCCTGCTGCAGAGGGGCCGTGGCGACGGCACGCTCCACGCGCTCGCCGCCCCCCGGCCCGAGGCCCTCGCGGCTCTCAACCACTGCGTCCTGAGCGATCCTCGTCACGACTGGCAGGTCGAGAACCGCTCCCTCTACTACGCGCGCCTCTACCTCGATCTCGACGGCGGCACCGAGGAGATCGAGCGGCACCTGTGGGACGCGGAGGACCACCTCGACACCGACGACTCACGCACGGGTCTCGCGCTCGCCGTGCTCGGGCACCTCGCCTCCTACGGGCGCGACGACGCCCTCGTACTCCTGCGCCGGTACGCCGCGACCGGTGCCAACTGGGCCTGGGCGCTCGACGAGCTGGCCCTGCGTGACGACGACGCCGGGCTGCGCTCCCTGGCCGAGGCCGTGCTCGCCCGTTTCCCCGCCACCGCGGACGGCACCGCCGGCCTGGCCGCCGCCGTGCGGGACGCGTTCGAGCCCCGCCCCTGGCGGCTCTGGGCCGACGACCCGCGCGAGGCGGTCGGCGCCCGGGTCAGGGCGGCCACGGAGCAGGGTTCCTTCGACCGGTGGCAGCGTCAGATGAGGCCCGGCGGACCGCGACCCGGCTGGAGCGTCCAGGCCGTCTTCGACTGGGCACAGGAAGGACTGGAACGCGGCAGCGCGCTCCACGTCCCTGCGGCCCGGTGCCTTTCCGCCGTCGCCGGTGCCGAGGACCGCCCTCTGATCATCGAGGCCGCCCGCAGCGGCTCCGAGGGTGCGCGCTGCGCCGCCCTGCACTATCTGGCCGAGGCACGGGACCCTGCCGTGCTCGACCTGGTCGAGCGGGCCGCCGGCGGCCCGTCCCGTACCGTCGCCGAAGCGGCCGTGGCCGCCTTCGAGCGCATGTGCGGAGAAGCGGCGGTCGACCGGGCCCGGGGATGGGTGCACCGTCCCGACGCCCTGGGCGCCTCGGCCGCCGGAGTGCTGGCCTGCCGCGGCGGCGTACAGGACGCCCCGCTCGTGCTCGCCGCGCTGCGCGAGGCGGTCAGGGGCGAGGGCCCCGACGCCACGCGCCTGTGGACCCTCGTCGACGGCGTCGGCCGCCTCGGCATCGCCTGTGCCGCACCCGTGCTGCGCCACGTGTACCGCGAGACGTCCTCCTCGCACCTGCGAGGCCGGGCCGCCCGGGCGCTGGCCGCCACCGATCCCTCCTTCGCCAGCGGATTCGCCGTCGAATGCCTCTGGGACTGCGAGGAGACCACGCGGGAACTGGCCGCACACCACGCCGAGACCGGGGACATCCGCGTCGCCGAACGGCTGAGGCGGCTCGCCGCCGACCCGGCCGAGGAGGCCGAGGTCCAGACCGCCGTACGCAGCAGGATCGGACCGGACGCACCCGCTCTCTGAGCCGCAGCTCCGCCGGCAGCAGGAGTCCGGATGCCGCGCGCCGGGGGCGCGCGGCGCAAAGCTCACAGGACGTTCCCCGCGCGGAAAGATCCATGTAGGCAGGGGCACGCCCGGCGCGGTGACAACATCCGTATGCGTGACGTCATCGTCACCGAATCCTTCCCGCCCGATGTCACGAGCCGCAGCAGCCCCCGCGGCCCCGGGCGGCCGCAGCCCTCTGGCCGGCCACCGAGGGGACCGGCTGGCCGGCCCGGCGCAGCACGGATCTGCTGCCCCAGCTGCCGGCGCCCGCGGCGGCCGAGACCGCCCACCGGGCTCGCGGCACGGGTGAACGGCTCGACGCACGCGCCCAGCAGGCCCGGTCCGGGCGCCGGCGGATCTGCCCCGCACGCCGTCTCTGCGGGGGTTCGTCGCCCGCGCCAGAATGGAGGGATGACCGGACGCTGGGAGTTCTGGATCGACCGCGGCGGCACCTTCACGGACGTGGTGGGACGTGATCCCGGCGGCCGGCTGATCACCCGCAAACTTCTGTCGCACGACCCCGGCCGCTACCGCGACGCGGCCGTCGCCGGAATCCGGCTGCTCCTCGGCCTGGGCCCCCGCGACCCGGTCCCCGCCGACCGTGTCGCGGGCGTCAAGATGGGCACCACCGTCGCCACCAACGCCCTCCTGGAGCGGCGGGGAGAGCCGACCGTGCTGGTCATCACCGAAGGTTTCCGGGACGCCCTGCGTATCGCGTACCAGAACCGGCCGCGCCTGTTCGACCGCCGGATCCTGCTCCCCGAAGCCGTGTACGACCGGGTCATCGAGGTCCCGGAGCGCACCGACGCCCGGGGGGAGGTCGTGAAACCCCTCGACCGCGCCGTGGTGGCGGAGCGGCTGCGGGCGGCCGCGGAGGACGGGATCCGCAGCGCCGCCGTCGTCCTCATGCATGGCTACCGCCATCCCGGCCACGAGCGAGCCGTAGCCGAGGAGGCCAGGGAGGCGGGCTTCACCCAGATCAGCTGCTCGCACGAGGTCAGCCCGCTCATCAAGCTCGTGCCGCGCGGCGACACCACCGTCGTCGACGCCTACCTCTCGCCGATCCTGCGCCGGTACGTCGAGGAGGTGGCCGGCGAACTCGCCGGGATCAGGCTCATGTTCATGCAGTCCAACGGCGGGCTGCGCGAGGCCGCGCACTTCCGGGGCAAGGACGCGGTGCTCTCCGGCCCCGCCGGAGGCGTCGTCGGCATGGTGCGTACGTCCGGGCAGGCGGGCTACGACCGGGTCATCGGGTTCGACATGGGCGGCACCTCCACCGACGTCTCCCACTACGCGGGCGAGTTCGAACGTGAACTCGGCACCCAGGTGGCAGGGGTGAGGATGAGCGCTCCCATGATGAGCATCCACACCGTCGCCGCCGGCGGCGGGTCAGTCCTGCACTTCGACGGACGGCGCTACCGGGTCGGCCCCGACTCGGCCGGTGCGGACCCCGGCCCCGCCTGCTACCGCCGGGGCGGGCCGCTCACCGTCACCGACGCCAACGTCATGCTCGGCCGCGTCCTTCCGGAGCACTTCCCCTCCGTCTTCGGCCCCGCGGGCGACCAGCCGCTCGACGCCGGCCTCGTGGAGGAGCGCTTCGAAGCGCTGGCCGAGGAGGTGTCGGCCGCCACCGGAAGCAGGCGCACGCCCGCGCAGGTGGCCGCGGGATTCCTGGAGATCGCCGTGCTGAACATGGCGAACGCCGTCAAGAAGATCTCCGTCCAGCGGGGCCATGACATCACCCGCTACGCGCTCACCGGCTTCGGCGGCGCCGGAGGGCAGCACGTCTGCGCCGTCGCCGACGCCCTGGGCATCGACACCGTCCTCGTACCGCCGCTCGCCGGAGTCCTCTCCGCGTACGGCATCGGTCTCGCCGACGCCACCGCGATGCGCGAACAGTCCGTCGAGTCCGCGCTCGACGAGGAGACCGGGAGCCGGCTGCGCGGTCTCTGCGACGGCCTGGCGGAACGCACCCGTGCCGAACTCCGCTCCGACGGCGTCCCCGGCAGTGCCATCGGCACCCGGGCACGGATCCTCCTGCGCTACGCCGGGACGGACGCCGCCCTGCCCGTCGCCCATGGAACCGTCGCCGCCATGACGGAGGAGTTCACCGGCGTCCACCGGGCGCGGTACGGATTCGCCATGGACAAGCCCCTGGTGGTCGAGGCCGTCTCTGTGGAGGCCACCGGAGCGGCCGGCCCGCACACCCCGCCCCGGGCGGCCGGCGCGCGTGCGGGGCGAGGACCGCTCCGGCCACTCGGAACCGTGCGGATGTTCGCCGGGGACGGATGGCGGGACGCCGGTCTGTACCGCCGCGACACGCTGCGCACGAAGGACACCGTGACCGGACCGGCCGTCGTCGCCGAGGACGACGCCACCACCGTCGTCGACCCCGGCTGGCAGGCCACGGCCGGGCCGTCCGGACACCTCGTACTGCGCCGGGCCGAGCCGCGACCCGAGCGCACCGCCGTCGGCACCCGGGTGGACCCGGTCATGCTCGAAGTGTTCAACAACCTCTTCATGTCGATCGCCGAACAGATGGGCGTACGACTGCAGAACACGGCGCACTCCGTCAACATCAAGGAACGGCTGGACTTCTCGTGCGCACTGTTCGACGCCGACGGCGGTCTCGTGGCCAACGCCCCCCACATCCCGGTCCACCTGGGGTCCATGGGGGAGTCCATCAAAGAGGTGCTGCGGCGCAACGAGGGCTCCCTGCGGCCCGGTGATGTGTACGCCATCAACGATCCCTACCACGGCGGTACACATCTGCCGGATGTGACCGTCGTGACGCCGGTGTTCGACGAGCCCGCGCACGGAGGGGGGAGCCGGCTGCGCTTCCTGGTGGCCTCGCGCGGCCACCACGCGGAGATCGGGGGCATCACCCCGGGCTCCATGCCCGCCTTCAGCCGCACGATCGAAGAGGAGGGCGTCCTGTTCGACAACTGGCTGCTGGTGCGGGACGGAACGCTCCGCGAGGCGGAGACCAGGGACCTGCTCACCGCCGCCGCCCACCCCTCCCGCGACCCGGACACCAACCTCGCCGACCTGCGCGCCCAGATCGCGGCCAACGAGAAGGGCATCGCCGAACTGCGCCGCATGACGAACCAGTTCGGGCAGGACGTCGTCGGGGCCTACATGGGGCACGTCCAGGACAACGCCGAGGAGTCCGTACGCCGGATCGTGGCAGGGCTGCGCGACGGCTCCTGCCGCTACGAGACCGACAACGGTGCCGTCATCGAGGTGAGCGTGACCGTGGACCGCGAGGCACGCCGGGCCGTGCTCGACTTCGAGGGCACCTCCCCGCAGCAGCGGGGCAACTTCAACGCCCCGAAGTCCGTGGTCATGGCCGCCGTCCTCTACGTGTTCCGGACACTCGTCGAGGACGACATCCCGCTCAACAGCGGATGTCTGAAACCTCTGGACATCCGCGTCCCCGACGGATCGATGCTGGCCCCCGCCCACCCGGCGGCGACCGTCGCGGGCAACGTCGAGACCTCCCAGGCCGTCACGGGCGCCCTCTACGCGGCCCTGGGCGTCCAGGCCGAAGGGTCCGGCACCATGAACAACCTCACCTTCGGCAACGACCGCGTCCAGTACTACGAGACCGTCGCGAGCGGTTCCGGCGCGGGTGACGGCTTCGACGGGGCCGACGCGGTGCAGACCCACATGACCAACTCCCGGCTCACCGACCCCGAGGTCCTCGAGTGGCGCTACCCGGTCCTGCTGGAGAGCTTCGGCGTACGCGAGGGCAGCGGCGGCACGGGCCGCTGGCACGGAGGCCGAGGGGTGGAACGCAGGATCCGCTTCCTCGAACCCGTCACCGTGGCCCTCCTGTCGGGGCACCGGCGGGTGCCGCCCTACGGCATGGCGGGAGGCGGGCCCGGAGCGCTCGGCGAGCAGTACGTCGAACGCGCGCGCGGGGCGTCCGTGACCCGCCTCCGGGGCTGCGACACCGCCGAGCTGGACGCCGGGGACGTCCTGGTGCTGCGCACCCCCGGAGGGGGCGGTTACGGGCACACGTGACCGGTCGCTTCTGCGCCGTTTCGACCGTTGTCGGTGCGAGGACCTAATCTGTGCAGCGTGACTTCGACCGCCGACACCCAGACCGCTGCGCCCCAGCTCAGCGCGGGACCGAGGCCCGCTCCGGGCCCCGCCGCCGATGAGGGGCTCTCGCGTCGGCTGCGCGCTCTCGCCTGCACCGCCCCGCTGCACGACCTCGACGTGCGCAAGGCCAATCTGGCCGGCGAGTACACGGTCTACGCGATGGCCGAAGTCGCCCTCGCCGCGATCGACCTGGTCACGCTCAACATGGACTTCGACACCGGCGCCGACCACGACCAGATAGTGGCCAGACTGCTCCCCAGGGTCGCCGCCCAGGCACCGCGCCGGCCCGTCACCGAGCACGAACGCGTCGCGCGCTGGGTCCTGGAGAACCTGATCAACGTCGGGAGCGTGGACCGCGGTTTCCGCGCCGTGTACGGCACCTTCGGGCCCGACGGCGTCTACGTCCGCAGGGACTACGACTTCAAGCTCATCGAGGAGGTCCCCGGCCACGGCGGCAGCGTCTACCTCCGCGCCACCGACGAGGCGGTCAACGTCCTGGTCGGCGCTCTGGACACGGACGTCACCAGCGCCCAGATCGCCGCCGAGGTGAAGCTGGAGGTCCTCATCAGCAGGGGCCGTCTCGCGGACGCTCAGCTCGCAGCCGAACAGGCCCGCTACCGCACCGTGCAGTACGCCGAGACGCTCCGCCGGACACTGGAGGCGACCCGGCGCAACGTCCGCGCCGTCGACTGGCTCAACGCCGTGCCCGACATGATCACCGAGGCCCTGGACCACGTCGCCGACCGCTACCGCCACGAGAACGCGATCCTCACCAACATCCGCAAGGCCAGGGACGAGGCGGAGGAACCCGAGCACAAGCGCCGCGCCGCCGAGCTCGTCGACATCGTCAAGGACTGCATTCGCCGCCACACCCAGCTCCAGTCCAGGCTGCTGGAGGCGGGCCCCCTCTTCCGGGCCGAGCAGGACAGACAGGCCTTCGCCACCCCCACCGCGCGGGCGGGCCTCGACCTGTACGGCCAGCTCGTCGTACCCCTGCTGCCGCTCCCCGTGGAGCAGGCCACCCGGGCCACCGACGCGTTCTTCGCGCACGGCACCGGGCTGCGCACGCCCACCTCGGTCCGGATCGGCGACCTCGTCGACCTGCTGCTGATGCCCCCGGTGGAGCGCGAACACCTGGGCGCCGAGATGCCCGAGCCGGACCTCATCGCCACCCCCGACGACAGCCGGTTCAGCGAGGAGCAGCTCGGATTCGCCATGGAGCTGCTCGATCTGGAGCACGACGCCCCGCGCCGGCTCTCCGGACTCCTCGCCGAGGCCCGGCTGCGCGATCCCGAGCTGCCCTATCTGGTCGCCCTGCTCGCCGTCCACGCGGCGAGCCCACCGGTCGGCACGGCCTACCGCCAGGGCGAGCGCCGGCTGCTGTTCGCCGTCGACGACGGCACCCCGCTCCAGGACCACGAGTTCGGCGGAGCCGACCTGATAGTGGGCATGGCCCTGCTGGACGCCGCGGGCATGGCCGCGGACCGCAAGGACGCCTCGTGAGCGTCCACGGCCCGGCCACCCACCCACTGCCGTGCGAGAGCGGCACCCGTACCGAGGAGTCACCGAGTTGAGCGAGCAGCACGCCGAGCACACCGACGCGTGGGACGACCGGTCCCTCACGCCCGCGGCCGACGCCGCACGGCCGGCCGCTCCCGCCGCTGTCACCCCCGCGGACGCGGCCGACGCGGCCCGGCTGGTCTCCTGCGGGCTGCAGCCGAAGCTGATGCCCGCCCGCGACGCCGAATACACCGAGCTGCTCCGCCGCTACCGGGAGGAGCCCGCCTTCGCCCGGCTCGCCGACGCCGTGGCCACCGGCCTCGGACTCGTCGTCCTGGAGGTCTCCACCCGCGCGGGGATGGCCGTGACCGCCGGCGAGGACTCGGTCTTCGCCGTACGCATGGGCGACTACGCCCGCCGCGCGTCGACCGACGCGGCTGACCGATTCCTGCACGGACTCGCCCACCTCGCCGTGGCAGCCATGGCCTTCCCCCGGCCCGAGGACCTCGCCGACGACTCCTACATCGGCCGCCTCACGGTCAACGGCGTCGACGCGTTCGTCCGCCAGGCATGCCGGCGCCTGGAGGAGCGCGCCGAGGAACAGGGCGACAACACCGACCCCGCGACCGACGCCCCCGGCCTGGAGTCGGGGTGGCGCATCTACGCCCGCCGCAGCTCGACCGGAGCCACCAAGGACGCCCGCCGGCTCGCCGGATCCACCACCGGCATCATCGGCAAGGCCGTCGCCTTCCTCACCGACTCGGGCTTCCTCCAGCGAACGGGGGACGACGCGGGCGGCGCCTACCGCACCACGGCCCGCTACCAGCTCCAAGTACGCGACATGGCGGGCAGCGCCGCCATGGCCGAGCTGCTGGACCTCGGCGTCGTCCCGGTCACGGACGGCTCGGCCACCCTGCTGCCGCCTCCCGACACCGAGG
>NZ_MAPV01000300.1 GCF_001700505.1 Streptomyces mutomycini | reverse complement strand
CACCCAGATGTGTGGTCACGCGGGGCGGTCCGGTTGGGGTTGGCTCGCGCGTTCTGCGTAGGCTCTTGTACGGACCTCGCGGGTACGACGACGGGGAGCCCTCGTGTGCACCGATGCTTTGGCGGGCTGGTGCACGAGGAGGACTCCCCGGTGTTCGTGGTCGTGGTCGTCCGCGTCCTGACCGGAACACAGAATTCACGAGGCGTGAAATGACTACCCCGACCCCTCACGACGGTACAACGTCGGCAAGCTTTAGGGTTCACGAGGCTCCTGTGTACCCCTTGACCGACAGTAACGAACCCCTTCTGACCTCGCATGCTGCTCTGATTCTTCTCGCGGCTGTGGTCATTGGTTGCGTGGTTGCCGGGCTGACCCATCTCAGTGCGCGTAACTCCGCAGCGGCGGCACTGGCCGGGCTCGTGGGGGCAGGCGCCAGCATCCCGGTCCTGCACACCCTGATCGGTCTCTGACGGCTTTGGAGCCCCGGGCGTCAGTCATCCGGGGCTCCACTCCCGTTCGGCATCGAGCACGACTCGATGACCTTCTCCATCGGTGAGCCGATGCACCGCAGTGCTGGACGACCCTCCCTACTCGATCTGCTGCTGGGAGGGCCGCCTTGTCAGCGGTTTCGGCGTGGACCACGGGCCTGGGCCGGTGGCTGGTACGAACGGCTGCTCTGGGCCGCGACCCGGGTGCTCCGGCTCTCCTCTGTCCTCTGTAGATCCATGCGGGCCTTCACCTCGGACTCATGAAGCCTGGGGTGTTGTTCGGCGATCTGAGCGCGCAGGGCCTTCTCGGTCCGTGCGTCGGTGGCGATGCCCCGGTACATGGCGGCGTTCTCCCGGGCCTTGGCTGCCTGGCCGTGGGCGCGGGAGAGGCGCTTCTCGTCGCCGGTGTCGATCTGCTGGATACGGGAGGGGATCCGGGTCTCGCGCATCTGGGTGAGCCGGGCCGCGAGGGTGTCGACGTCCTGGGCCTGGCGCTCGGTGACACCGAGGACGTCGGCGTACGGGCTGCTGCGCACGATCTCCCACGCAGCCTCGGCGGCACGGGAGGCCGCGATCCGGGCGTCGGCCTCCTCCCGCCACCCGGCGGCGCGCTGCTCGGTGGCCTCCTGTGTGAGCTGGCGGTGTTCCTTGCGGGAAGTGCCCGCCAGGCGAAGCGAGATCCGGCCCTTGCCCTCGGCCGCCGCCAGGACGCGCAGGTGCTCGTCCGCCTTCGTCG
>NZ_MAPV01000030.1 GCF_001700505.1 Streptomyces mutomycini | reverse complement strand
CAGCAGCTCATGAAGCCCGGAGGACGCTTCGGCTGCCGGTGCCGGTGCGGGTGTCGCCGCCAGCGCGGGTGCGGGTGCCGGCTGCGGCTGCCGGCGGTCGTCCGCCTCCTGGCGCGGTTCCAGACCAGGCTCCGGAGGAACCTCCACGGAGCCCCCGGCCAACCCCTTCCCCAGCTGTGCCAGACGTTCGGCCAGCGCACGCGGGGTGTCCGCCGAGTCGAACAGCTCCCGTACCGGGACGCGTACGCCGTACCGCTGCTCGAGCTCCGCCGTCATGCCCATCAGGGAGAGCGAGTCCGCGCCCAGCTCGAAGAACGAGGAGTCGGGCGCGACGTCGGCCGCCGGACGGCCGAGCTTCTCGGAGGTCAGCCTCCGTACCTCGGCGAGCAGTTCGTCCGGCACGGTGCGCTCCTTCGGAGTGATGGCCGACGGTACCGCCGGGTGGTGGGGGGCCCGAGCCGACGGCGCGGCCGGCGGCGTCACGCGGATTCTGCGCAGGGGGTGCCCCGGCAGCGGCACCCTGTTCCCGCGGGGGTTGACCGCGCTCCAGTCCAGGTCGGCCCCCCTGCGGTACAGCGCGGCCAGTGACATCAGGAGTCCGCGCACCTGGTCGGCTCCCCCGGGCGCCGAGCCCTGCCCGCCGAGCCAGCGGCTCTCCGGTACGCAGTGCCGGCCGAGGCCGGTGAGGGTGTCCGCGGCACCGATCTCCAGGAAGTCCCGGCATCCCTGCCCCGAAGCCGCCGCCATGGCCAGGTCGAANNAGCGGCGTACGCAGCGGGCCGTACGTCACCTGCTCGGCCCGCGCCCGGAAGTCGTGCAGCGCCGGTTCGACCGCGGCGGAGTGGAACGCCCTGTCGACGGGCAGAGCCCGCCAGCGCATGCCCTCCCCGTCGAGCAGCCGCGCGGCTTCCGCGAGGGCCTCCGGCGGGCCGGAGACCACCTGGGACCGCGGTCCGTTGAGCGCCGCGAGTTCCACTCCGGCGGCCCGCGCGATCCGCTCCGTGTCGCTCTGCGGGCCGCGGACGGCGAGCATGCCGCCCGGCGGGCAGGCGGTGTGCATCAGCCGCCCACGCCACGCCGTGAGCCGCAGTCCGTCGTCGAGGGAGACGGCGCCGGCCGCGTAGAGCGCCGCGTACTCGCCGACGCTGTGGCTGAGCAGCAGTGCGGGGCGCACACCGGTGGCGCGCCACACGTCGCTGAGCGCGGCCTGGTGGGCGAACAGGGCCGGCTGGGCCGTCTCGGTGGGCCAGACGTCGTCGTCGGCGTACTCGTCCAGCAGCAGCGGCAGCAGGGTGCCGCCGAACTCGTCGGCGTAGAGCTCCTCGCAGCGGTCGAGTGTCCGCCGGGCGGCCGGATGCGCGGCGTAGAGGCCCCCGGCCATGCCCCGGCGTCCGCTGCCCTGTCCGGAGAAGGCGAAGGCGAGCGGCCCGAGCGGACCGGACGGCACGGGCCGTGGATCGTCCAGGGCGTCGGCGAGTTCCTCGGCGGTCCGGCCGACAGCCGCCGCCCGTACGGCCCGGTGCGGCCTGCCGAGTGCCAAGGTGGCCGCCACATCGGCCGCCGCGAGGTCCGGCCGCTGCCGCAGCCGGTCGCGGAGCAGCCCGGTGAATTCCTCCAGGGCCTGTGTGTCGCGGGCCGACACCGGCACGAGCAGCGGGAGTCCGGACGCGCGGGCCGCGGGCCGTACGGGAGCCTCCTCCAGCACCAGGTGGGCGTTGGTGCCACCGACACCCAGCGCGCTGACCCCGGCCCGGCGCGGCACACCGTCCCGCGCCGGCCACGGCTGCAGCTCGGTGCCGAGGACCAGCGGTCCGCCCTTCAGGGGAAGTTCGGGGTTGGGCCGGGTCAGGTGCAGGGTGGGCACCAGAGTCCGGTGCCGCAGCATGAGGACCGTCTTGAGGAGACCGGCCATCCCGGCGCAGCTGTCGAGGTGCCCGATGCTCGGCTTCACCGATCCGACGGTGCAGAACCCCGTACGCCGCGTACCCTCCCCGAGCGCCCTGCCGAGCGCCTCAAGTTCCACCGGATCGCCGAGAGGAGTGCCCGTCCCGTGCGCCTCCACGTACGAGATCGAGTCGGCGGGGACGGCCGCCCTGCGCAGAGCCTCGCGCACGACCTCCACCTGGCCCGCGACACCGGGCGCGGTGAACCCGACCTTGGCAGCGCCGTCGTTGTTGACGGCGGAACCGAGGATGACCGCGTGCACGGTGTCGCCGTCGGCCAGTGCCCGGTCGAGCCGCTTGAGCAGCACGGCCGCCACACCGTTGCCGCCCACGGTGCCGTCGGCCTCCGCGTCGAAGGCCCGGCAGCGTCCGGTGGGAGACAGGATGGAGCCGGGGTGGCTGTGGTAGCCGGTCTCCTGGGGGAGGTGCACGGCCGCGGCTCCCGCGAGCGCCAGGTCCGCGTCGCCGCTGAGCAGGGCCTGTACGGCGAGGTGTGTGGCGACCAGCGAGGTGGAGCAGGCGGTCTGCACGCCGATGGCGGGCCCGGTGAGGCCGAGCCGGTAGGCGACACGGGAGGCGAGGAAGTCGGGCTGCAGCCCGATGGCGGCCTGCATGCCGTCGGCCGGATCGACCGGCACACCGGTCGCCGTCGGCTGCTGATGGTCGTAGAGGTTCATGCCTGCTCCGGCGAACACCCCCACCCTGGTCCCCGGTTCGGCCGCCGCGTAGCCGCCGTCCTCGAGCGCCTCGTGGCAGCACTCCAGGAACAGCCGGTGCGCGGGATGCGTGAGCCCGGCCTCCTTGGGGCTCATCCCGAAGAAGTCCGCGTCGAACGCGTCGACGCCGTCGATGACGCCCGCGACCGGCACCATGCCCGGCGCGCGCCGCTGCTCCGGGGAGAGGCCGGCCGCCGCGAGCTCCTCGTCGTCGAAGACCCGGACGCTGTCGACGCCGTCGCGCAGATTGGCCCAGTAACGCTCCACCGAGTCGGCGCCCGGGAAGCGCAGCGACAGGCCGATGACCGCGATGCGCCGGTCGGCCGTGTCCCCCGAGGCGGTGCTCACGGACTGCGGCTGTTCCCCGGGGGCGGCCGCCAGATGCGAGGCCAGCGCCATGGCCGTCGGGTGTTCGAAGAACGCGGCCTGGGCGATCGGCATCGTGAGCCGCTGCTCCAGGCGGGCGCGCAGGCGGGTGAGGAGCAGCGAGTTCAGCCCCAGCTCGTAGAACCGTTCGTGCACGTCCACCGCGTGCCCCAGTACGGCTGCGATCTCCTCCCTCACCACCTGCGCCACTCCGTCCGAGCGCACGTCGTCGGGCGGGGTGGCGTGGGCAGGGGTACCACCGGCGACGAGCCGGTGCCGGAGTTCGGCGCGGCGCACCTTCCCGGCAGGGGTCCTCGGGAAGTCCTCGTGCGGTACGGGCACGACGTGCGAGGCGGTCAGACGGAGCCGGGAGAACAGCGCCGCCCTCACCTCCCGCACGATCCGCGCGTCCTCGTCGGCTGTGCGGCTGACGAAGAACACGGCCAGCCGCTCCGTGCCGCTGTCCGGGTCCGGAATGCCGCAGGCGGCCACTTCCCCCTGTCTGACGCCGGCGACGGCGGTCGCCGCCTCCTCGACCTCGTGGCAGTAGACGTTGTGCCCGTTGAGGATGATCAGGTCCTTGCGCCGGCCGGTGATCACGACCTGCCCGGCGTCGAGGAAGGCCAGGTCACCCGTGTCCAGCCAGTCCCGGCCGGCCGGGAACGCCTCGGCGTCCGCTTCCGGATTGTTCACGTAGCCGGGCGTGAGGCGGGTGGCTGTGTGCACCTGCAGCCGGCCGATCCTGCCTGCGGGCGTCGGCTCGCCGAGGTCGTCCACGATGCGCAGGGTTACCCCGTGCACCGGAGCGCCGGCCGCGACGAAGGTGACGCAGTCGTCCTCCGGGGTACGGGCGTCGGCCCGTATCAGCTCACCGCCCAGGCTGCTCTTGAGCAGGCGGTGCACGGTGCCGGGCCGGTCCAGCCGCCCGTGGGTGACGGCCGTGACCGTCTCGGCCATCCCCCACACCGGCACGATGTGCCCCTCCCGCACCCCCGACGCGGCGGTGGCGTCGAGGAAGCGGCGCAGCACCGGCAGCACGATCTGCTCGCCGCCGCACAGCAGCGACTTGAGGCCGCCCAGGTCGCGTACGGGCTCCGGCCGCTCGGCGAGCGCGTCCGCGACCAGCCCGTACGCGAAGGTCGGGGCCCAGCTGTGCTGCGCCCCGTACTCCTCGATGAGGTCGAGCCAGCGCAGCGGCTCGGCCAGCACACGCTCGGTGGGCGCGTGGACGTTGGTGCAGCCCACGAAGACCGCCAGCAGGTGGTACAGGAGGAACGCGCCGCTGTGATCGACCGGCAGCCAGTTCACCATGGTGTCGTCCGGCCGCACGTCCATGATCCGCCTGGAGCTCGCGGCGAAGTCCGCCAGGCCGGCGTGGGTGAGCCGCGCCGCCTTGGGCACACCCGTGCTGCCGGACGAAAGCATCAGGAGCGCGACGTCGGACCCGGCCGGTTCCACGTGGACGTCCGCGGGCCGCGCGCCCAGGCAGTCCCGCGCGACCGCGACCCGCAGCTCGGGGGCTGCCGCGGCCAGGGCCTGTGCCCCGGCGGCATCACTGAGCACCAACGGTCCGTCCAGCACCGTACAGGCGTGCAGCAGGCGTTCGTACGCGGGCGAGCCCGGCGTGGCCCGGTCCGCGAGGGCGGCGGGCAGAGCACCGCCCAGCAGACAGGCCCAGAAGGCGGGGAAGAACTCGCTCAGCGGCAGCCCGCACAGAACGACCGTGTCACCGGGACGCAGCCCACGCTCCCGCAGCCCGGCCAGCAGCAGGGTGGCCTGCGAAAGCAGTTCGCGATACGGCAGGGTGGTCGTGGAACCGTCCGGGGCGACGGCGACGACGGCTGCGCCGGAGTCCGCTTCCGCGGCACGCAGGAGAGCCCGCACGGCGTCGCGCGGGTCGCTCTCGGTGTACTCCGGCTCAGGCCCCCGGCAGAGAGTCTGCCCCTGGACGTGCTCCATGCGTATCCCTTTCTTCTCGACTCGTGGACGACGGCGACCGGGCGCGGCCGGCGCGGAAGACGAACAACAGCAGAACCAGTGCCCCGCACACGGCCGCACCGTGGAACACGCCGACGACCGTCAGGGCGGGCAGCACTTCGAGAGCTGCCGCCGCGAGCACCGTGCCCAGCGCGAAGCCGGCGGTCTCCGCCGTGGCGGACAGCCCGAACAGCCGGGTGCGCTGCCGGTCGGGGGCCGTTTGCAGGCGTGCGGTGTAGACCGTCTCGGCCCAGCCGTCCGCGAATCCCGCACACGCGGCGGCCAGCATGAGGGCCGCGGCGGGCAGCCCGGTGAACGCGGCCACGAAGGAGACCGCCATGGCCAGTGTGCCCAGGGCGAAGGCCCGTTCGCCCCACGCGGAGACCCCGCGCGCGCGCCGGAGCACAAGGTGGGCGGCGATGGTGCCCACGGCCCACGCCGCCCAGAACCGGGTCATGAAGAGGGCCGGATCGGACGGTGCGGAGGCGTTCGCGACCACGGGCAGCGCGACATTGTGCGAGGAGGACGCGAGGGCGTCGATCCCTCTGAGCAGGATCATGCCGAGCAGCAGGGCGGGAAGGCCGGCCACGCCGTGCCACAGGCGCGGGCCCCGGGGGCGCACCGCGTCCTTCCCCCGGCCGTTCTCCTCCTGCACGGGCTCCTCGTCGCCGTCGGTACGCGGCCGCAGGACCAGCAGCGCCCCCGCCGACACCGCGAAGCTCGCGGCGTTGACGGCGAACGCGGTGCCGTAGCCGCCGAACGCGATGACGGGAGCCGCCGAGGCGAAGCCCAGGACCGTGGCGATCGACCGTGCCGTGACCAGCAGTCCGGTCGCCCGGGTACGGGACTCCTGGCCGACCATCGCGGGAATCGCGCTGCGGAGGGCGACGGTGAAGTACGTGTTTCCCGCGCCCATGACGACGACCGTGCCGCACAGCAGCCACATCGGCGTGCGGGCCGAGCACAGCGCCAGAACGGCCAGGGCGAGGCCCTGGGCCACGTCCGCGCACACCATCGTCCTCAGCCGGGTCGTCCTGGCCGCCAGCGCCGCGGCGGTGAGCCCCGCGACGAAGCCTGAGAGCAGGCGCAGCGCCATCACCAGGCCGACCCCGAAGGCCGTGCCGGTGACCTGGTACGAGAACAGGCTCATCGCGATCAGGTTCAGGAAGTTGCCGTAGCCGGACACCGCGTACGCGCCGACGAGAGCACGGAACCGCCGGTCCACACCCGCCACTACGTCCCCTTTCCGCACATGGACCCGCTCACCGGACCTCGTCCACCGGCGGCGTCGGGCACGCGGAGAGCGGTGGAGGCGGGAGGGTCACGTGCCTGCCCCGGCCGCCGAGGCGCGCATCTCCCGCAGTACGTCGGCCACTTGGCGGATGCCCTCGGAGAACACCTTCTCCTCGGTGCTGAGACTGATGCGGAAGCAGCGTGTCGAGTGGCCGTCCAGGCCGGGGGAGGCAAGCGGGTCCACGAAGAAGTGACGTCCCGGCACGACGAACACGCGCCTCTCCTTCAGCCTGCGGTAGAGCTCGAGATCGTCGAACCACGGGTGGTCCACCCACAGCCAGCAGAACATCCCGCCGACGCCCGAGTGCATCCGCCAGTCCATGTCCGCCGGCATCGCCTCCGCCAGGAGATCCGCGGCGAGGCGTCTCTTCTCCCGGTAGTGAGGAGTGATGGCCTCGCGGGTGACGCGGTCCAGCCTGCCGTCCCGCATGATGCGGGCAAGGGCGGCCTGGGGCAGTTGCGGGGCGTGCAGGACGGAGTTGGACATGAACGACGCCAGCGCGTCGATGTAATTCGGGGGGCCGATCGCGAACCCGACGCGCTCTCCGGGGAGTCCGGCCTTGGAGGCGGAGAAGCAGTTGATCAGATTGTCGTGCAGAACCGGCTCCGTGTGCACCTCGGCGATCCTGGGGAACGGGGAACCGTAAGCCTGGTCCAGGAGGAGCGGAACGTCGCGTTCGGCCGCCAGCGCGGTCAGTGCGTCCAGGTCGGCCCGGTCCAGGGCGCGCCCGGTCGGGTTCGCGGGGCTGGAGAGCAGCATCATGCCGATGTCCGACTGCCGTCCCAACCCGTCGAGGTCCAGTGCGTAGCGGAATCCGTGTTCGCCCTGCCGCTCGATCAGGGGTTCCACCCCGACAATCCCCCCGTCGTGCATGCACATGCCCTGATAGCCGGTGTAGTCGGGAACCATGGGCAGGACGATCTTCCTGTCGCCCCGCACGCCGGGCCCAGTGAAGAGGGCGGCCGCGGCGAAGCACAGCATCTGGCTGCCGGGCCCGACCACGACGTTCTCCGGGCCGAGCTGCCAGCCGTAGGTCCGGTTGAAATACTCCACGACGGCCCCGACCAGGACCTGACTGCCGCGCGAGGGCCCGTAGCGGCATCCGGCCCGCTCGAACTCCTCGGCCAGTGAGTCCGTCAGGGCGGTGCGCCACATCTCGGCGGCGTCCGGGATGGTGGCCGGATTGCCCACGCTGAGGTTGAGCCACTCACCGGCCGACGCGTCCGCCGTACTGGCGGCCACATCGTCCATGATGCTGCGCAGACCCGAGACACCTGCCATCTTGGTGCCGCTCAGTGACAACTCCATGCGGATCTCCTGGAACTCGGGTCGGTGAGTGCCTGCGCGCGGGCGGGAGCGCGGGACAGGCACGGAAGCACGGGTGCCCCGGGGCGCGGGCCGGGGGAGGGGATGGCGACGGTGGTGATGTACGCACCACCCGGGCGGCGTTGCCGCGCCGGTGGAAGCGGCGTGTGTGGGCACGAGGTCATCGAACGCGTCCCGCATGAGGGGCTTCCGACCGAAGGTGTGCACAGGAGACGCAGCGTGCCGCTCATATTCTTAGCGCCGGACGATTCTGTCAACGCCCTTGATCGACTGGGCGGCGCGGTGGTCCTGCACCGGGCGAGACCCGCGGTGCGGGCGATGCCCGGATTACGGGGAACTATCCGATAGTCAATCCGATGCCCCAACAGTCGAATTACTCCGCCGAGCGAATTCACGCAAGCGGTCACGACGTCTGACGGGCGCTCAAGGCGGATGCGTGCAGAGAAAGATGATCATCTCTTCCATGATTCGGTCGCACCCCATACAGTGAGGGCGTCCTTCGGGGCCCCTCGTGATAGATGTGGTGCATATCCAATGCGGCGCTCGGTTGTACGCGAGGCGGGCAGCACGCCCCTCGCTGTAAGTCGTAGCCGAGGGGGAATCGCTGCCGTCGTATGCTGCCGGTCCGGCGCGAGAGGGGGGAACGGGGATGCGGGGCGCAGTCTGCTGTGGCGTCAGGGCGACGTGTGGTACCGCCATGTGAGGGCGGATACTCGCACCTGTCGAGCCCGGAAGTGGCGCGGAGGGCCGAGGCTCTGACCTCGACTTTCGGTCGCATGCCGTGGCGGTGGGGATCGCCCCGCCGCACGCGAGCGAGGGCCGGACCGCGGGGTCGGTACCGCCGTGGACGACACATCCGTGAACGAGCCCGTGCCGTGAGGTGAAAGCCGCGTCAGGGCTGGGGACGCACATCGAGGAGTGGGATGTCCGACGCCGTTGTGGGGCCGGTCGACAGCGTACTCGAGGAAGTGGCCGTGAGTTCAGGTCATGCTTCGGCGGCACGTGACGATTCATTCGTGGACCCTCGGCCGAACTCCATCGCCGTTATGCGCGCGACGGCCGCTCGTGCGGACCTGTACGACATACCTGTTGATTCGCCCGGCCTGTTTCGGGCCGGATCCGTGGGCGATCCCGTCGAACTCTCCGCGCTCTCGCGAACCGCCGGAAAGGGGAATGAAGTGGGAACCCGAATGAAGACTTTTCTCCGGCGGCACGCCGCCGATGCGGACCACGGGCACCAGGACGGCCACGAAGGGCGCACGGGGCCCCGCCGGCTCGCCGCCGCCCGCGCCCACACGCCCCGCACATGGTCCGGCGACCATGTCTCGGGGCCCCCGGAGGGCAGCCTCCCCTCCAGCCTGTCCGGCACGGCCGAGCGCGTGCACGTGGCTCGTGACCGACGCCGCGACCGCACCTGTCCCTGTGCGAAGTAGGCGGCGCATGAAGACGATTCGAGACACCTTCGAAGCCCAGGCCGCGCGGACTCCGGCCGCGGTGGCCGTGCGCGCCACTCGCACGTTCACCTACCGCGAACTGTCGGAGTCGGCGGCCGCCCTCGGCGAGGAGATCCTCGCGCACACCCCGGCCGGCTCGCTGGTCGCCCTCGACGCGGCCGGGCCGGCCGGCGGGGTGATCGGCATCCTCGCCGCCGCAGGCAGCGGATGCGCCGTACTGCCGCTGAACCGGGAGAGCCCACCCGCTCACCGCGAGCGGATCCTCGCGGACGCCCGGCCGTCCCTCGTCCTGCGCGAGACCACCGAGTGTGCGTTCGCCGCCGAGCCCGTCCCTGGCGCCGGGGGACCCTTCGCCCCCCGCGAGCCGGACATGGCCGATGTCGCCTACGTCATGTACACCTCCGGTTCGACCGGGCGCCCGAAGGGCGTCATGGTCTCGCACACGTCCCTGCTCGACCGCCTCGCCGGGCTCGCGTCCACGCCCGGGCTCGTGGCGGGCGAGACGATGGTCGCCGCGACCGCCCTGTCCTTCGACATCTCCATGGCGGAGATGCTGCTGCCGCTGACGGTCGGCGCGTCCGTGCTCGCCGTGCCGGCCGACGTGCGCTTCGACCCGTACACCTTCCACGACTTCCTGGGCGAACACGCCCCCCAGGTCATCCAGGCCACGCCCAGCTTCTGGCGCATGCTCCTCTCCGCGGAGTGGAGCGGCCTCGGGGGAGCCAGGCTCTGGTGCGGAGGAGAGGCGCTCACCCCGGAACTGGCACGCCGTCTCCTGCCCCTGGGCGCGGAGCTCTGGAACCTGTACGGCCCCACGGAGGCCACGATCTGGGCCACCGCCGCGCGCGTCGAATCGCCGGACGTCATCTCCCTGGGGCGCCCGCTGGAGGGCACCGGCCTCTACCTCGCCGCCGTGGACGACGACGGCGCGACGCATCTGGACGAGACCGTCGACGAGCCGGACACGGACGGCGAGATCGTGCTCTACGGCGCGGGGATCGCGCTCGGCTACCTGGGCAGGGACGACCTGACCGCCGAGCGGTTCCCCGTCGGTGAGACGCCCGACGGCACCGGACGGCTCTACCGCACGGGCGACCGCGCGAGACGCCGGGCGGACGGCTCCCTGGAGTACCTCGGGCGCGCCGACGACCAGATCAAACTGCGCGGCCACCGCATCGAACTCGGTGAGATCGAGGCCGTTCTGGAAGAGCATCCGGCGGTCAGCGCCGCCGTCGCCGTCCTGCGGGACGCCGACCGGCCGGAGCGCGCGTCGATCACCGCTCATGTCGCCGCCGCCGGGGACGGCGCTTCCGTCAAGGGCATCCAGAACTGGCTGCGCGAACGGCTCCCGGCCAGCCACTGCCCGAGCCGGATCGTCGTCCGGGAGACGCTTCCGCGGACCACCGCCGGAAAGGTCGACCGGGTACGTCTGGCGAGCGAGTAGGGCACGCGACACGCGGCCCGAACGCCATGAACTCGCGGTCGCGGTGAGCGCGTACACGGGCGCCGCCCCCGCACCGGGCGGCCCGAACGGGACGGCCGAGTGGCGCCGCCGGCATTCCGGGACATCAACGAGCCTATGGAGGAAAAGAGTTGAGTCAGGTGAAGACCGCGCCGCTGACCTTCGGCCAGCTGTCGGTGCTGCGCGACCTCGACCTGTCGGGGCCCGACGAGCAGAGCGACGGCAATCTCCCCCTCGTCCTCGACGTCCCCTCCGGTACGAGCGTGGACGAGGTCACCGCGGCCTGGGCGCGGCTGGTCGAGCGGCACGAGGCGCTGCGGACCGTCTACGACCGGCGGGCGGCCGAGCCCACCCAGACGGTCCAGCCCTTCCTGGGTCTGGAACTCGACACGGCCGAGCTGTCCGCCCCCACCCGTGAAGCGGCCCTGACCGTCGCCGAGGAGTGGGCGGAACAGGAGATCCACTTCGACGTGGACCACTCCTGGCGCGTCGCCGTCGGAGTCCACCGGGGCGCAGCCACCCACCTGGTGTGCGTAATCCACCACCTGGCCGTCGACAGCGCCGCCTGCACGCTGCTGGAGGACGAGTTCCGGACGCTCGTGTCCGGGGGCACCCTCGCTCCCGACCCGCCGCAGCCCGTCGACCTCGCGCTGGACCAGCACGGGGACGAGCAGCAGCGCCGGCGGACGATCGGGTTCTGGCTCGACGAGTGGCGGGGGTTCGTCGACGAGGACCGGCAGGGCGGCGACACGAGCCGGAGGTACCGGGCCGTGCTGTACTCCGAGCGCGCCCAGAGCGCCGCCCTCGCGGTCTCCGAGCGCCTCGGCGTCTCCGTCCAGTCCGTGATCTTCGGCGCGGCCTCCCTCGCCCTCTTCGACCTGAAGGGCCGCGACCGGGCCACGTTCGGGCTCCTCGCGGGCAACCGCATGGACAAGCGCTGGCAGGCCGTGCTCAGCAGCATGAACCAGCTCGCCCCGGTGACCGTCGTCGCCGACCGGGACGCCGCCCCCTCGGTGTTCCTCCGCACGCTCTACATGAGCAGCCTGGAGCGCCTGCTCTACGGCTCCTACAGCATCGACGAACTCCGCGCCCGGCTCGTGGAGGCCGGCAGCTCCAACCCCGACCCCCTGCAGTTCGACTGCTACTTCAACTACCTCGGGGAGATCGCCCTGCCCCCGGACGAGGGCTCACCGGCACACGAAGGTGTCGAGTGGTTCGCCGACGCCTGGCAGGGCGGGCCGCGCTTCAACCTCAGGGTCGCCACGGGCTCGGGCCTGCACCTGTCCCTGACGGCGAGCGAGGACTACCTCGGCGCCGAGGCGACCGGCCGCTGCCTCGCCTCCGTCGAGGCCGCGCTGGTGAGCCTCGCCGACGGCGAGCCCGGCACCGTGGCCGACGTCGACCTCGTGCCGCTGCGGAAGGCCGGCCC
Source organism: Streptomyces mutomycini (assembly GCF_001700505.1). Taxonomy (GTDB): domain Bacteria; phylum Actinomycetota; class Actinomycetes; order Streptomycetales; family Streptomycetaceae; genus Streptomyces; species Streptomyces mutomycini. The sequence continues at coordinate 18,457 of NZ_MAPV01000030.1, read as the reverse complement.
CCCGCCGCGCGAGGAGGACGGAAGCGCCCATGAGTGACGCACGGCAGACGGCCCATGACGCCGCCCCCCGTACGGGCCGATGCCCGTACCACGTGCCCGGCCGCGCACAGGCGGACCCGTGCATGGACTATCTCCACCTGTCGGACGACGAGCCCGTCCGCTGGGACGAGGACCTCGGCGTGTGGCTGGTCACCGGATTCCGCGAGGTGACCGAACTCCTGCGCCATCCGTCCCTCTCTGCGGCCTGGCCCGAGCACGGCAGGACCAGGCTGCACACCCCCGCGGAGAGCGGGAGCGAGAGCGGTGACGGGAGCCGCACCTCCGAACTGGTGCGCAAGTGGTTCATGTTCAACGACGACCCCGCGCACGCCGGAGCCCGGAAGATCGTCGCTCCGCTGTTCTCGGCCGAACGCCTGGCAGCGGCACGGCCCGTGGTGGAGAAGCTCGTGGACGAACTCCTCGCGCCCGAGCGTGACGTGCTCGACGTCATGGAGGACCTCGCCGTTCCACTGTCGAGCCGGGTCATCTGCCACATACTCGGGCTGCCCGACGACGTGGCGCCCCGCCTCGCCGTGTGGGCGCCCGACATCGCGGCGCTGCTCGTCGCGGACTACCTCCCCGAGGTGGTCACCCGGGGGTACCGGGCACTGCACGAGGTCACCGCGGCCGTCGACGACGCGCTGCGGGGCGAGGTTCCCGAGGGCTCGGGCCTGTGGCTGCTGGGGGAGGCGCACAGGCGCGGTGAGATCGGACTGCAGGACGTGTGGGCCACCGCGAGCCTGCTCATCTACGCCGGGTTCGAGACGACTTCGACCTTCATCGGCAAGGCCGTACGGGCCGCGCTGCACGCCGGGGCCTGGGAGGACGTGGTGAAGGCCGGGCCGGACGCCGCCGTGGAGGAGCTCCTGCGCTTCGACACCTCCGTGCAGCAGGTCGCACGCTTCGCGACCGCGCCCGTCGACGTCGCCGGGCACCGCATAGCGGCCGGCGACCTCGTGCTGATCATGCTGGGGGCGGCCAACCGCAGCCCGGCCGTCTTCGACGACCCCGACCACCTCACGCCCGGCCGGGAGATCAGACGGCACCTCACGTTCGGGTTCGGCGCGCACTACTGCCTGGGAGCCGGTCTGGCACGGCTGGAGACCGAGGTCGTCCTGCGGAGGCTCGGCGCCCGCTGGGACGTCGTCGAGGAGGCCGCGGCGCCCGTGACGCGCTCGCACTACGGCCTCACCGTCCTGGAACACCTCAAGGTCAGAGGGGGAACCCGCAATGGCGCGTGACGCCGGAACCAGCTCCTACGTCCACGGCCAGCTCATCCACGAGGCCGTCGTCCACCAGGCCCGCGCGAACCCCGGCGCCGTCGCCGTCGTACAGGGCGACACCCGGCTCACGTACGGGGAACTGGACGCGGCGAGCGACGACTACGCCGCCGAACTGCGCGCCCTGGGCGTCAGCGAGGGCCACCGGGTGCCCGTACTGATGGGCCGCACACCCCAGTACGTGGCCGTCGTGCTCGCCGTCCTCAAGTGCGGCGCCGCCTACGCCGCTCTGGACCCGCGCTGGCCCGAGGAACGGCTGACTTCCATCCTCCGGCGGCTCGGACCGCCGCTCGCGGTGGTGGAGGAACCCCGGAACCTCCCGGTGCCCGTCTGGTCCGCGTCGGACCATCCCGTCGGCGAGGCGGCCCGACGCGGGCGCCGTGCCCCCGCCGCGGCCTGCGACGGTGCCGGCGAGGCCACCGTCTTCTTCACCTCGGGCAGCACCGGCGTCCCCAAGGGAGTGGTCACCCCGCACCGGGCGACCACCAGGCTCTTCCAGCCAGGCGGATTCGCAGACCTCGGTCCCGGGCATGTCATGCTCGCGTCGGTCGCCCTGCCCTGGGACGTCGCGAGCCTCGAGCTGTGGGGGCCTCTCGCCTGCGGTGGCACGGTCGCCCTGGTGGAGGACGAGTACCTGCTTCCCTCCGGGCTCGCCGCGCTCGTACGCGACCGGGGCGTCGACACCGCCTGGCTGACCACGTCCCTCTTCAACGCCTTCGTGGACGAGGACCCCTCCTGCTTCCTCGGGCTGCGGCACGTGCTGACAGGCGGGGAGAGGCTGTCGCCGCACCATGTGCGCCGCTTCCTGGACGCCCACCCGACGGTGCGGCTGACCAACGGTTACGGACCCGTCGAGTCATGCGTGTTCACCACCACGCACGACGTGGTGCCGCAGGACACGGAACGCACGCACGGCATCCCCATCGGCAGGCCCGTGCCGCACACGACCGTCCACGTGCTGCGGGACGGCCGCACGTGCCCGCCGGGGGAGACCGGAGAGATCTGCATCGGCGGGGACGGGCTCGCCCTCGAGTACCTGGGCATGCCGCAGGACACCGCCGAACGCTTCGTGGACACCGCCGTCGACGGAGATCTCGTCCGCCTCTACCGCACCGGGGACCTGGGGTTCGCCGACCCCGACGGACTGCTCCACTACATCGGACGGGCCGACCGGCAGGTGAAGATCCGAGGGCGGCGCATCGAGCCGCTGGAGATCGAGAACGTCTGTCTCTCCCTGCCGCAGGTCCAACAGGCGGTCGCGGTGCCGGTGGCGGGCCCGGACGGCTCCTACACCGCCATGGTGCTCTTCTACGTCGCGGAGCCGGGAGCAGACGGGGAGACCGCGGCACCGGCGGCCGTGCGCGACCACCTCGTGGCCGGGCTGCCGCCCCACAGCGTCCCCGACGACCTGCGGCGGGTCGATGCCATCCCGCTGTCCGCCACCGGGAAGACGGACACCGCGCGGCTGCTGTCGACGTCCCGCCCGGCACCCGCCGACGCACCGGACAGGACGGCCGCTCCCGACGGGACCGAACCGCCCGAAAGCCGGTGGACCGCGGTCGTCCTGGAGGAGCTCCGCACACTCCTGGGAACCGAGGCGGCGCCCGACGTGCCGTTCGCGGTGCTGGGAGGCACGTCCCTGGACGCCATCCGGCTCTGCGCACGCCTCTCGGACCGTACGGGCGTCCCCGTGCCCGTCTCAGGTTTCCTGCGCGACTCCACGGCCAACGGCCTGGTGCGCCTCCTGGAGACCGGCTCCGCCGGCGGGCCGCACCGACCGGGTCCTGCTCGACGGCATCCAGGCCCACTTCGGCCTGCTGCACGAGCTGGACCCGAGCGACTCCGCGGCTCTCTGCCACCTGCTGTGGGAGGTCACCGGCCCGCTGGACACCGCCGCCCTGGAGCAGGCCCTCAACGACCTGCAGCAGCGCCACGAGGCCCTCAGGACGGCCTACCTCCTCGACCCCGAGCCGGTGGCCGTCGCACCGGACACCGTCCACCCGGTCCGCGTCGAGACGCTCGCCGCCGGCGACGGGCCGGGCGCCGCGCGGCTGGAGGAGGCGCTGAACCGGCCCCTGCCCGTCGAGGACGCGCGGGTCTGGCGTTGCGTGCACGTCCCGGTCGACGACGCCACCTCGCTGCTGGGCGTCACCGTCCACCACATCGCCTTCGACGGGTGGTCGCAGGATCTCCTCGTCGCGGAGCTGACTCACGCCTACGACGCACGCAGCCGCGGCACCGAGCCGCACTTCGAGCACCCTGCGCCGACCCTGCGCCAGCTCGCCGACGAGGCCGCACGGTTCGGCGAGCCCGAAGAGGACGCCGCTCAGCTGGCGTACTGGACGGAGCACCTCGAGGGCCTGCCGGAACTCACCGTGCCCGCACCCGGGCCGGATCAGGCGCGGCCGGTCACGCACGTCGGGTTCACCCTCGGTGCCGATGCCGCCGACCGCCTCCGCGCCGAGGCCGGACACCTTGGCTCGACCCTGTTCCTGCCCCTCGTGGCCGGATACGCGGCCGCACTCGCCGAGGTGACCGGACAGGACGACTTCGGCATCGGCGTACCCCTGGTGCGCCGTTCCGGACCCGGCTCGATGGCAGCCGTGTCCTGCCTGGTGGACGTCGTGTGCCTGCGGCTGGCCGGAAGGGAGGGCGCGCCGGCACTCGCGGACCTGGCGAAGGTGGCACGGCCCGTCGTCGAGGACGCCTTCGCCCGCCAGGACGTGGCCTTCGCCGAGGTGGTCCAGGCGGTCCGGCCGCCCCGGACCGGCCGCAATCCGCTGTACCAGACGATGTTCGCCATGCAGAACTCCGTACCGACGGAGCTCGCGCTCACCGGGTGTGCGGTGCGGCGTCTGCCGATGGAGCCGCCTACAGCCATGCACGAGATCGTCTGCGAGGTCTGGCCGACGGCCGACGGCGGGCTGCGCGTCGACATCAGCTTCCAGGCGGACCGTGTCATGTCCGAGACCGGGCAGAGCCTTGCCCGCGTCTACGAGGAACTGCTGCTCTCCGGCGAACTGCCGGCCTCCACGCGCCCGTGAACAGCCACCATTCGAAGGGATCCCACCTCCCCATGCAGGACATTCCAGAGGAACGGACGGCCGTGCGCCTGCTGCGGCGCTTCGTCGAGGAGAACCCCGACTCCGTGGCGATCGAGTGCGGCAAGGACGTGCTGACGTACCGCCGGCTGTGGGACGAGGCCGGCACCGTGGCTGCGCGTCTCCAGGAGACCGAGGGGTTCGAGCCCGACTGCCTGCTCGGCGTCCTCTTCGAGCGGGGCGTACCCGGCGTGGTCGCCCAGCTGGCGGCATGGCGCGCAGGAGCCGCCTACCTGCCGCTGGACCCCGCGCTGCCGGACGGGCGCATCGAGTCGGTCCTCGACGACGCACAGCCGCTCGCCGCGCTGGCGCAGCCCGACCTGCGGCACCGGATACCGAGGACGGTGCCCGTGTCGACGGGCGCTCCCTCCGGTCCTGCCAGGGAGCCGCAGCCGGTCCGGCCGGCGCTCGCCTACGTCATCTACACCTCCGGCTCCACCGGGACGCCGAAGGGTGTGGAGGTCGCTCACGCCAGCCTGTCGAACCTGCTGGACTGGCACCGCGAGACCTACGGGACGGGGCCCGGCACGCGCGTGGCCGCCTTCGCGGGTCTGGGGTTCGACGCCTCGGTCTGGGAGACCTGGGCGGCGCTCGCCAACGGCGCGACCCTCGTCCTCCCCGCCGAGCCCCTGGGCGGCGACGTCGTGGCCATCGCGGACTTCCTCCAGGAGAACGCGATCGAGCAGTGCTTCCTGAGCACCCCGCTCGCCGAGGAGCTGATCGGCGCGGACACGCCTCCGCAGTCCCTGAGGGTCCTGCTCACAGGGGGCGACCGGCTGCGGGTGCGGCCGAGCGGCTCGTTCCCCGCCGCGGTCCACAACCACTACGGCCCGACCGAGGCCACCGTCGTCACGACCGCCAGCCAGGACCTGCGCGGCACCGGCGACCCCGACCGGCCCCCTGTCATCGGCACACCCATCACGGGTGCGCGCGTCCGTCTGGTCGACCCCCGGGGGCTCGACGTGACCGGGCCCGGCGCGACCGGTGAACTTCTCATCGGAGGAGCGGTTCTGGCGTCCGGATACCGCAACGACCCGGCCCTCACCGAGGAGAAGTTCGCAACGGCGGCCCCCGAGCCCGAGGACGGCCCCGAAAGCCGCGGCGAGGCCACCGGTGGCACGGCCGACCGGTGGTACGCATCGGGCGACGTCTGCCGCTGGACCGAGTCCGGCGACCTCGAGTTCGTCGAACGGCGCGACACCCAGCTGAGCGTTCGCGGCAACCGGGTCGAACCGGCCGAGATCGAGCACGCCATGCTGGTGGTGGCGGAGGTCAGCCAGTCCGCCGTCGTGCTCAGCGACGACGGCTCGGGCGGCTCGCTGGCCGCCTTCTACACCGGTGAGGCCACCGTGGAGGCACTGCAGGAGGCGCTGGCGGCGCGGCTGCCCCGGTACATGGTCCCCTCCCGCGTCCAGCGGTTGGACGCCATGCCGCTGACCCCGAACGGCAAGATCGACCGAAACGCCCTGCTCGACGTGCCGGCCGAGCAGGCCCCGCAGTCCGAGGCGGCCTTCCGGCCCGGCTCCGTCGAGGAGGGCATCGCTGAGATCTGGACTGATCTGACCGGGATCGTTCCCGGCCCGCGCGACAACTTCTTCGACGTCGGCGGACATTCGCTGCTCGCGGCACGCATGATCGGCAAGGTGCGTGACCGGTTCGGCGTCAAGGTCGGCCTGAAGGCCGTCTTCGACCACCCGGTCCTGGGGGACCTGGCGGCCGAGGTTGACGCGGCGCCGAAGAACGGAGGCTGACCGGATGTCAGGCAGCACGACCACCATCGACGCCAGGCCGGTCGTCGTCATCGAGTTCGGCAACGAGATACCGCCGCGCAGCTTCGACCCCGTCCTCCCGCCGGAACTGTACGAGAACCGCCTCAGGATCGATCCGCTGCGGTACCCCCAACTCGCCGAGCAGGTACCCGATCTGGCGGCACAGGCCCGGCACTGGGCTGCGGAGATCTCGGCGGCCGGGTCACCGCGGGCCGTCTTCGCCTACTGCTCCGCCGCCGAGCTGGCGACGCTGCTCGTCGACGAACTGCCCGGTTCCGGCATCGCTCTCATCGTCTTCGACCCGGCGGTCCCCGGCCCCGGCACGCCCCAGGAACTGCTGCTGGACCTCGCCCTGGGCATGGACGACACGCTGGCGCCTTCGGAGGTGCCCGACATCACCGGCCTCCCGGCGTCCGAGGCGCTGCGACTGGCGAGTTCCTTCCTCCGTTCCCTCGTCACCAGGGCGGCGCCCGACCTGGACGACGAGATCGCTGCCGAGCTGACGGAGGGGCAGCGGGCCTGGCTCGGCTTCACGTTGTCCGCCGCGGCCGAGCGCAGCGCCCAGCCGAAACTGGGCCGGGTCGTCCTCAGCACGGACTCCGAGTGGGCGGAGGCCGACGCGTGCTCGGTGCACCGCACCGAGCTGAACGTGCGGGACCTGTTCGGGACACCGGCGGTGACCCCTCTGGTGGCGGAACTCCTCTCGGCCCCCGCGGCCGAAGAGGCTCTTGGGGAGGAAGAACCGTGCAGTCGCACTTCGTAGAACGGGACGCCACCGAGGCCGTCGTCGCTGCTCAGTGGTCACGGGTGCTGGGCCGGCCACCCGTGTCCCTGGACACCGACTTCTTCGGCTCCGGCGGTTCCTCCCTGCACGCCGCGAAGCTGGTCTCCGCACTGCGAAGCGCCCTCGGTACCCGGATTCCCCTGAAGACGCTGTTCGAGGCATCCACGTTCGGTGCTCTCAGCGCCCGGATCAGGAACGACACCCCCGGGTCCGGCGGCCGGCTGCTGACCCTCAACCCTTCGGGCACCGGAACCCCCCTCCTGCTGGTGCCGGCCGCGAGCGGCGGCGTCATCGGCCTCCACCGCTTCGGCGGCGATCCGATCGACCGTCCCGTGCTCGGCCTCCAGGCTCGGGGTCTCGACCCCGCCGAGGGCGAACCATGCGGCACGACGGCGGAGATCGTCGACGATTTCATCGGCGTCCTGGAGAAGGCGGACGCGCCGCGCAGCCTGCACCTGGCCGGATACTGCGTCGGAGGCATCCTCGCCTACGAACTGGCCGCCGGGCTCCGTCTGCGGGGCTGGGACGTGCGGTCAGTCCTCCTGCTCAACACCTCGCTCTACTGCCCGCCGCTGTCCGTGAGCGACGCGGCCCGGGAGAAGCTCGTGTCCGTCGCTGCGGAGGCGGGCATCGCCCTACCCGAGGGCGAGGAACCGGACGCGGCAGCGGTGTTCAAGGCGGTGAGCTCGCAGGGGCCCGACCCCATCGAGGCCGACTTCGCCGAATTCGAGGCCGGACTGCGGGTCTTCGGCTCCGTGGGGGCGGCGGTGTCGGGTTACGTGCCCGCTCCGGGCGACTTCGCCGTGCGCCTGTTCTCGACGGACGACCGGGACGATCCGTCGGACATCGAGCGCACCGCGCACCCGGTCACCGACTGGCCGGACCTCGGGCTCGCCGACTACCGCCAGTACCACGTGCCCGTCGACCATTTCGAGATGATCGTCCACGAGCCGACCCTGAAGGCCGTCGAGGACGCCATGAAAGACATCGACGACGGCCGAAGAGGTCAGAGCGAACCGCGCGAGGACTCCAGCCCCTACGCCTGACCTGGCCCGACGAGACGATTCGCTATTTCCGCGAGAAGTGGTTCCCGTGACGAATGCAGGAAGAAGTGGTCCCCGGGCAGGACCACTGCGTCGAGATCGCCCTCGACCAACTCGGACCACTGCTGGAGATGGTCCATTCCGACGGCCGGGTCGCTCGTTCCGCCGAACACGGTGACCGGTGCGCCCGGAGGCTTTTGCGGTTGAAAGGAATAACGCGAGAGCATTGCATAGTCCGCACGCACCGCAGGCAGTAGCATCTGCATGAAATCGGCGTTCTGGAGAATCTCCTCCGGTGTTCCGTTCATGCGCCGGAGTTCCTGGATCAGTTCATCTTCGGGAAGCGTGTGCAGGTCCCGCCGGCCGTCGTGGACGGCCGGCAGCGCACGGCATCCCGAGACGAACACATGGGCCGGTTCCACGTCGTGTTCCTCGCGCAGGACCCGGGCCGCCTCCCAGCAGACGATCGCCCCAAGGCTGTGCCCGAACAGGGCGAACGGCTCCTTGGAGTATTCCAGCAGGGCCGGGACGACGGCGTCCAGGGCCGCCTGGAGGGTGTCGACCGGATCCTCGAACAGCCGATCCTCGCGGCCCGGCGGCTGAATGGCGTGGACATCTATCTCGTCCGGCAGCAGATCGGCCCATCCGCGGAATGTGGAAGCACCGCCGCCGGCATAGGGGAAACAGAACAGTCTCATGTCCCCCGGCGGATCCGTCTTCGACAGTCGGTTGACCCAGGGTCGCGTGGGCGGATTGCCGTGCATGTGCGTCCTCGTTTTCGTTTCCGGTCCGGCTCGTAGGCCAGAACAGCGTGCCACAGAGACGCCTGTTGGGCGAGTGCCCACAGTAACTCCATGTCCTCCACGCACTTTCGCTCTCATCACGGTGAATGGCGTGGTGCCGGTGCAACCTGAGTCGGTGTCACTGTCGGTCGGCATGCGTCCGCGAACCCCGGCGACGGGCCGTCGAGCCTCGATTCCTGGCTCTGCTGATATTCGCCGTCCCGGCAACTCAGTCCGCCGTGAACCGCAGCGTCAGCCGGGGACAGGGAGCGTCGGCACTTTCCTCCGGAGGCGGCCCCCACGCGGCGAGCGCCGCTGACAGCTTTCCTCCGGTGGATTCCAGGTAGCAGATCACGTTCACCGGATATCTGCTGTTGTCGAACATGTACCGGTCCATCGGAGTCGGGTGTTCGCTGATTCTGAGTCCCCGCTCGGCGGGCGGGCCCATGCGGTGCCAGTCGGGATGCATATGGATCGAGCCCAGGATGTCGAGCCTCCGGCGCTCGCCCTGTCGTTGTATGCGTAAGAGGTCCTTCGAACTGCACCAGAACCCCCGGCGAGGGTTCCGGTAGGCGGCCCCGAAGCAAGAGGCTATGGTGCCTGCGAATTCCTCCGTCGCGATCGGGTCACTCGCCCGCGCATTGGTGGCGTACTCGATCTCGACGACATGGGCCACACCGTCCTCGACGGTCCCGAGCAACACGGCGAAGCAGGAAGGCGGTTCCTCCGGAGTGCAGTCCTCGTACTCCGCGCGCGCCGCGCCGGTGAAGGACTTGAGGGAGTCGAAGCCGATCAGGACGGTATGCGGATACGTGTAGGTCATCGTGTCCTCGTCCCTAGTCCGTGTGCTCGGACGAGGCCGTACGGGAGGCAAGGTCCAGCTCCCGCAGTTCGGCGGCGGACAGCCGCATCGACGCTCCCGGAAGGAGCTCGGCGAGCTGTGCGGTCGTCCTGCAGCTCGCGACCGGCGCGGCCACCGTCGGCTGCGCGGCCAGCCAGGCCAGGGCCACCGCCCCCGGGGTGACGGCATGGCCGGCCGCGACGCGGTCCAGGACGTCCAGCAGGGCCAGGGCGTGCGGCCTCTGCGCGTACTGCCGGGCCGCCGCCTCCCGGGAGCTGCCGGCGGCGGACGACGCGTGGCGGTGCTTGCCCGTCAGGAACCCCTGCGCCAAACCGAAGTAGGGCACGCAGGCAAGGTCCTCCTGGACGCACACGGAGAGCAGCGCACTCTCGAAACCCTCGCGTTCGACCAGGTTGTACGGCGGCTGCACCGCTACGTAGCGTGCGGAACCAGCCTTGTCGGAGACGGCGAGTGCCTCCGACAGCCGTTCCGCGGTGGTGTTCGACGCGGCAATGTGACGCACCTTCCCGGACGCGACCAGGGCGTCCAGCGCCGCCATGGTCTCTTCCAGGGGCGTGTCCGGATCGTCGGCGTGCGTGTAGTAGAGGTCGATCCGGTCGGTCCCGAGGCGGCGCAGCGAGTCGTCCACCGCCTGACGGATCACCTTCCGTCCGAGTCCGGAAAGGCCCTCCCTGCGGCCCACCTTGGTGGCGACGACCACCTGGTCCCTGACCTTACGGGTGGCGAGCCAGCGGCCGATGACCGTCTCGGACTCGCCGCCGCTGTTGCCGGGAGCCCACTGGGAGTAGGAGTCGGCGGTGTCGATGAAATTGCCGCCGGCCTCCACGTAGGCGTCGAGGATGTCGAACGAGGTGTCCTGGTCGACGGTCCAGCCGAAGACGCTGCCACCCAGGCAGAGCGGGAAGACATTCACGTCGGATTGTCCAACAGTGGCCATGGCTGCTCTCTTGTCGCAGTGCTCGGTTCATGTTGATTCGGTATGCACGGCAGTACGCCCCGCCGCGACCGGGGGAAGGTATCTCATGTCCCGAACTGCCGCATACTCCGAAAGGTTCCCCCGGCGAGTCGGGCGTACTGTCCAACTCGCCCTCGATGTCGGGTAAGTCGGCGTACGGAGTTGTGCGTGGAATGGGTGCCTCGCGGGCAGGTCCAAATCTCCTTCAAATCGCTTGCCGGTGCCCGTCGGCTGACGTAGCGTGGCTCGGGCCGGGCGTGATCAAAAAAGGCCGGTGTTCGCTGATGGTTCGGCCGAATCCGCGCCGTCGGCAATGAAGTCGCTCCCACTTCGGAAATCCCGCGAGAGAAGCGACTTCGGGACGGGTGGGCCGTAAGGCCTGCCGCACGGGGAGCGTTGATGATCGAAAAGCTGTTGCCGCCTTCGGTGGCCGTCGCCGAGACGTACGGCGACCCACCCCATGCCCCGTTGCTGCGCGGGGAGCCGGAGGTCGTGAGCGGTGCGGTGGAAGGACGAAGGCGAGAGTTCGCCACCGTCCGCTGGTGTGCGCGAAGGGCGCTCGCGGACCTGGGTGTCGGTCCGGTCGCCATCCTTCCGGGCGAGCGCGGCAGCCCCGTGTGGCCGGAGGGCATCGTCGGCAGCATGACGCACTGCGAGGGATATCGAGGAGCCGCCGTGGGCCGGGCGCCCGGTGTGCTGGCGTTGGGGATCGATGCCGAGCCCCATCTGCCCCTGCCGCAAGGGGTGCTGCCCATCATGGCACTCCCGGCCGAGCAGCTGCGGATCGCGGACATGGGGCGAATCGATCCCGAAGTCTGCTGGGACCGGCTCCTGTTCAGCATGAAGGAGTGTGTCTACAAGGCGTGGTTCCCGCTCACCCGCCGTTGGCTGGGCTTCGAGCAGGCTGACATCACGATCGACATCGACGGGACCTTCTCGGCCCGCCTGCTCGCGGCCGATCCCGCAGTCCCCTCCGACGGATTCTCGGGCCGGTGGCTCGTGGAGGACGGGCTCGTGGTCACCGCCCTCGCGGTTGCGGCGGAGCGGCACTGACAGCGGCATGCCGGCGTGACGGAGAACCACGGACGGTCGAATTTCTTCATGGCCATCCCATTCATGCTGTCGACTGAACCGTCACTCGGTGACTTCTGTTCTGTCGATCCGATTCGGAATATTCACCCGTGATTCAGGTCACCGATGACTCGGTTGATAATGTTCATGCCCGTGTCATAATCGGAGAGGGAGGTTCCATTCCGCGAGGATGGGCTGACGTGGGGGAGGGGTGGCGAATTTTCTTTTCGGGTAACGGTCCTGAATGTCTGTCAGACGGGTTCCGGTGGTTGCTTTCCGGGCGTACCTGGTTATCGGTGCGGACCGCATGAGTTCAATTTGTCATGCAGCTTCTGATCGCAGTCGCTGACCTAGGTGACGGGTGGCATGGGGGTTTTCTGTGGTAGAGCGTTCCTGAGGGTTTATCACCCTCTCGGGCCCACCCGCAGTATGTAGTGGTGATATGCGGTACAGGAAATTTCCAATGGTGACGACGGGAATCGATGTGTCGAACGATATGCAGCAGGGCGAGCGATGTCGCAGTTGTGAAAATGACGTCGCCCGGATGCGGCAGGCCGGCCAGGACCGGCTGCGTGTGTGCGGAAGCTGCTTCGATCAGTTCAGGCAAAATCTGAAATCCCTGCCGCGGCTCTACCGCCAGTGTGAGGAAATGCTGACGGTGTCGCCCCAGAAGGGCGAGAAGGTGTCCCGTCAGCTTGGTCGGGGGATCTCGCTCAATTCCCGTGCCGTGGACGCCCGTGATTCCCTCCGGGTATGTCTGCTGGCCTGGTCCGATCTGGTCGCCGCCGAACGGAACTGCGCCGCCCCCGACCGGTCGGTCGACGCGATGGCGGCCTTTCTCCACGGTCATGCCCGGTGGCTCTGCGCACACGCGGCAGCCGGCGACGTCGTCGCCGAGATCACCGAGGCGGCAGCCGCGGCGAAACGGGTCGCCTATCCGAGCCGCACCCGCAAGTTCAGGGTCGGCTCGTGTGTCGAGCCGCAGTGCGGCGGCTCCCTGGTCGCCGTGATCCAGCCCCATGAACAACTCCTGCCGAGCGAACTGCGCTGCGACATCGCCCCCGAGCACACCTGGCCCGCGCACCGCTGGCGCGAACTGGACCGGCGGGTGAGCCGTCAGAACGCCTCGGGCGGCGAGCGGTGGCTCACCGTCGTGGAGGTCTCCAAGCTGTGGGGGCTGTCCACCAGTAACGTCTACCGGCTGGCGTCGGTGAACAGCTGGCGGCGGCGCGCGAACGGCCGCCGCGTCTACTACTACGAGGCCGACGTGCTCCAGTCGGTGGGGTGACGACGTGCCGCCGGGGCCGACGCACAAGGCCAGTTGCTTCCTGACAGCCAGTTGACTCCTGACCGGGCGCCGGGCGAGGGTCCGACCGCACGGAGGCGTTCGAAGCCCCGACGGCGGCGGCGTTCGCGCAACTGCGGGTCCGCGGTACGGGGGAGACCCGTCCCTGGCTTGCTGACCCGCGCACCGGGGGGAGGCGAGCCGGCAGCGGGACGTCGAGTCGTCGGCACGGAACCGCGTCCGCCTGATGCGCACGGTCCGGTCCGCCGGTCGTCCGGCCGCCGGTCCGTGCCATCGGCTCGGCTCTCTGCGAAGACCGAGGACCGGACGCCCCCGTCCGTGCCGAGCCGCCCGGAGGTCCGCCTAGACTCCGTCGTCGTCCTGGATGTGCACCGCCGCCTCCTCGGCGGAGGCCGCGCCCCCGTCGATGCCGACGTCCCGCCCCAGCACCCTGTTGTTGCGCGGGGCCCCGGGCTCCTCGTCGGCGGCGGCGACGCGTCCGGCACGCTCGTCCCCTGCGTCGTCCTCCTCGGGGCCGTTGTCCTCGGGCTCGTCGTCCGCCTGGTCCCCCAGGACCGGGTCCGCCTCGGGTACCTCCTGCGCGAGGCGCCGGTCGAGGGACTCGCCCTCCCGCTGCTCCTCGCCGGTCGTGCCGTACTTCGACACGCCCAGCGGCTTCTCCGGCGGGGAGTACCCCGTGTCCATCATGTCGTCGAGGTCGGGCTCGTCGATCACGTTCTCCGGGTCGAGGTCGTCCGTCGGCCGGTTGTCCGCGTCGGACCCGTCCGGCTGGTAGACGTCGTCACCGCGTCCTGTTTCCGTCATCGTGCCGCTCCTTCCCTTGAGGTGTGCCGTATCCGCCGTGGCCCCTGCGTGAGCCGTGCGGCGTCGACACTCTCCTGCCCACACGCGCGCGTCCCAGTGATGCGGTTTCCCGACGGACGCTCGCCCTGGCGGGCACGCGCGGTGCGGCTGCCGGGCTGAGGGGAAGTCCTGGTCAGGCCCATCCCGGTCGGCCCCGGCAGCTTATGACCGATCCCCGGCCGCTGCGACCGGGACGGGCGCCGGGAGGCACCGCAGCGCGGTCGAGCGGAAGCGGGACAGTGATACCGGATCGCAGGTCTGGAGAGCCGCGATGAGGGAAGACGGCGAAACGCCGGGGTGAGATCCGGCACCACTCGCAGCCCCCGGGGGCCGAAACGACGGGAACGCCATGCCGACCGACATACCGGAAAGACGCACAGTCCTTCCCGGCGGGCACGTCGCCGCCATGCCGCCCCCGGCCGAAGGGCGCGCACCCTCCGCATCCGGTGCTGAGCGCCCGCGCGGCACCCCGGAGGCCGCAGGGGGCATGGGCCGGGCCGTGGGCGTCATCGTCTCGACGGCGGTCTGCCAGGCAGCCCTGATGGTGGGGCTCGGACTCCTGATCACCGGGCCCGCGGCCCGGGTCCGGCCACTGGCGGCCGAGGACGAGATCACCGACGCGCTGGAGCGGGCCCGTACGGGCACGCTCGACACGGTCTCCCTCGTCGTGTCCGAGGCGGGGAACACCTTCACGGTCGTCGTCGGCACCCTCCTGGCCTGCCTCGTCCTGCTCCTGGCCCCGAAGCTGCCCCGATGGCGTGACGCCCTCTTCCTGGCCGTCGCCGTCTCACTCCAGTCCCTGGTCTTCCTGGTCGTCACCGAAGCGGTGGACCGGACCCGGCCCGATGTCGAACGCCTCGACGCCTCACCTCCCACCTCCAGCTACACCTCAGGCCACACCGGCGCGGCGACCGCCTTGTACGCCGGCCTCGCGATCCTGGTCCTGCACCGGACCAAGGGGCCGTGGCGAAGAGTCGTGGCGGCCCTGCTCCTGCTGCTGCCCCTGCTGGTGGGTGTCGCCAGGGCGTACCGCGGGATGCACCATCCGACGGACATCGCGGGCGGCATGCTCAACGGCGGGCTGTCCCTGCTGATCGTCGGCCGCGCCCTGCTGGCCGGACCGCATGTGCCGGGCGCGGCGCCCGCCGGTACGGCGGTTCGCGGGGAGCGGGCCGGTCCGGAACCCGGCCGCACCGCCGTCGTCTTCAACCCCACGGTCACCGACGAGACGACCTGCGACGGCCTGCGGCGGGTACTCGAGGACCACGGCCACCACGGAGCGGAGTTCGTGCCGACCACGGCCGACGACCCGGGCGAGGGACAGACGGCGCGAGCGCTGCGGGAGGGGGCGACGCTCGTCGTGGTCTGCGGCGGTGACGGCACGATCCGCGCGGCCGCGGAGGCGCTCGCCGGCACGGGTACACCGCTCGCGGTGGTGCCCTGCGGGACGGGCAACCTCCTCGCCCGCAACCTGGGTCTGCCGGTGCGACCGGCGGAGGCGCTGGCGGTCGCGCTGCGCGGGGTCCCGCACCGCATCGATCTCGGGCGCGTGGAGGGTGACGGAATGGCGCCCGCGCACTTCACCGTGATGTCCGGCGCGGGGCTCGACGCCGCGATGCTGGAGAGCACCGGCGACCGGGCCAAGGCCCTGCTCGGCTGGCCCGCCTACGTGATGGCCGGTCTGAGGGAGCTGCGGGCGCCCCGGATGCGTCTGACGGTCGGCCTCGACGGAGCGCGGCCCCTGCGACGCTCCGCCCGCATGGTGCTCTTCGCCAACACCGGCAAGGTGCAGGGAGGCGCCGCCCTGGTCCCGGCCGCCCGGCCGGACGACGGTCTGCTCGACCTCATGATCCTCGACCCGCGCGGACCCGCGGGCTGGCTGGGCGCCATCACCACGCTGGTGCGCCGCCGTCCGGAGGGCGGGGGCGGCCGCGCGGGTGGGTCCCGCTCCGTTGAGTACTTCACCTTCAGCCGGGCGGACGTCCGCTTCGACGAGCCGCAGCAGCGCGAAGTGGACGGCGACACCGTGCAACCCGGCCGGCGCCTCACGGCCGAGGTCAGGCCCGGCGCGCTGACCGTTCTCATGCCCGTACGAGGAGACTGAGATGGGTACCGCCACCAAGGTTCCGCAGACCCGCGACATGCTCGGCAGCGAACTCTCCGGCGACGAGGCGCTGGCCACCCTGCGGCGCTACGGCCGCTGGCCGCTGCTGCGCGACTCCTTCGTCCGCTTCCGGTACGCCGACGGCTTCAGCCACTCCCGTGCCCTGGCCCTGCAGACCGTGCTGGCCGTGGTCCCGCTGGTCATCGCCTTCGTCGGGCTGTCCACGGCCCTGCACACGGAGAACCTGGGCAGGGTCGCGGAACTGACCATCCAGCGGATCACGGCGGGGCCGAGTGCCGCGGTGGTCGCCGACGCGCTGGACCGCAGCCGGCAGAGGGCCGGTGACGGGGTCCAGCTCGCGCTCTGGTTCGGACTGGTCTTCTCCCTGACCAACACCACCACCGCGATGTGCCAGATCGAGCGCGGCGCCAACCGCATCTACGGGGTCGAGCGCGACCGGGTCTTCCACCGGAAGTACCTGCGTGGTCTGGTGATGTCGCTGACCGCCGGCATCCCCCTGGGTATCGGCTTCGTCGCGATGGTGGCCGGAGGTGACCTCGTGGCGGCCGTGACCGACGTGTACGAGCTCGGTGCCGGGGCCCGGTCCGCCTGGGACCTGCTGCGCTGGCCCGTGGGCGTCCTCCTCGTGATCCTCTCGGCGAGCGCGATCTTCCGCCGCTCGCCGAGGCGCCGCCAGCCGGGCTACACCTGGCTGGCCTTCGGCGCCGCCGTCTATCTGGTGCTGTGGACCACGCTGACGTGGCTGCTCAGCCTCTATCTGCAGATCAGCGGATCGTTCGACACCGTGTACGGACCGCTCACGGCCTTCATGTCCCTCCTGCTCTGGGCCTATCTCACCTCCATCGCACTCTTCCTCGGACTTGCCTTCGCCGCCCAGCTTGAGGCGGTGCGGGCCAAGCTGCCCGATCCCGTACAACCCGACCCAGGAGCCTGAATGACCGCCCGACCCGCTGCCCGGGCCCGACGACGGAGCCGCCGTGACGCCGACCGCAGATTCGGGATGAGGCTGTTCGGTTCGGCAGCCGTGGCCGCTGTCGCCTCCGTTCTCTTCGGCCTGCTGCTCGTCCTCGTGGAGAGCGGATGGCATCCACTGCGGCGCCTCGACGCGGGCGCGGCCCTCCGGCTGAACCGGGCCGCCCTCGACCATCCGGCGTGGACAGGCACCCTGCGCTTCCTCTCCGACGTGGTGTGGGACCCCGTGACCCTGCGTGCGGCGGTCGCGGTGCTCACCCTTTGGCTGGTGTACCGCCGTGCCTGGCGCCTGGCCGCGTGGTCGGCCGTCACGGCGGTGGCCGGAGGGCTGACGGGGCTGTTGGTGAAGACCGTCGTCGAGCGGGCGAGGCCGGACCTCCCGGACCCGGTGGCGCACGCCCCCGGCTTCTCCTTCCCATCCGGCCACGCGATGGCGGCCACGACCTCGTTCGCGATCCTGCTGCTCGTCCTGCTGCCCGTGGTCCGCCGTGGCCTCCGTCCCCTGTGCTGGGCCGTGGCCGCCGTCTCGGTGCTGGGCGTCGGATTCACCCGTGTCGCGCTGGGCGTCCACTGGTTCAGCGACGTGGTCGGCGGCTGGACGCTCGGGCTGGCCGTGGTGGCACTGACCGGCTGGTCCTTCGAGGCGTGGCGGGCCGACGCGGGCATCGGCCGGACCGAGGTGACCGAGGGCCTGGAGCCCGAGCTGGGCGGCGACGATCCCGAGGAGCAGGGGCGCACCCCTTGATGGGAACGTTTGTTCTAATCTCCGGGTAGACTCGTCCTCATGTCCGCTCATCTCCAGGGTTCGCTGTTCGACCAGGCCGACCGCCCGCACCTGGGCGGTCTCGCCGGGCTGCACAGGACGGTCCTCGGTGACGGAGCGTGGATCGACCTGCTGCCGGGCTGGCTGAGTGGTGCCGACGAGCTCTTCGCCGAGCTCGTGGAGGGGGTGCCGTGGCGGGCGGAGCGGCGCCAGATGTACGACCGGACGGTCGACGTGCCCCGCCTCCTCGCCTTCTACGGTGCCGGGGACGCGCTGCCGAACACCGTTCTGGACGATGCCCGCGACGCACTGTCCTCCCACTACGGCGACGAGTTGGGCGAGCCCTTCACCACGGCCGGGCTCTGCTACTACCGGGACGGGCGGGACAGCGTCGCCTGGCACGGCGACCTGACCGGACGCGGCTCGCACCAGGACACCATGGTGGCGATCCTCTCCCTCGGTGCCCCGCGTGACCTGCTCCTGCGGCCGTGCCGCGGCGGCGACACCGTGCGTCGGCCGATGGGCCACGGCGACCTGGTCGTCATGGGCGGATCGTGCCAGCGCACCTGGCAGCACGCCGTTCCGAAGACCGCGCACGCCCGGGGGCCACGGATCAGCGTCCAGTACCGCCCGCGCGGAGTGCGCTGACGCAGGGGATCTCAGGGACCGGGAGAAGGTCTGACCGAGCCCGGTGCCCGGCCCACCTGGGGTAGCGGTGGGCCGGACACCGGGCTGTGAAGTGGGGGGTGCCTCTATGTTTTT
>NZ_MAPV01000003.1 GCF_001700505.1 Streptomyces mutomycini | reverse complement strand
ACCCGAAATCACCGTCGAGGAAGGGCCGTTGAGCGCGGCAACGGAAACGCCGTCGGTCAGCAGCGGCAGGACCTCGTCCTCCGTCGCCTGGAGGGAAACCATGGCCCCACCCGCGGGCAGCGCCTGCATCAGGCGCCCACGGGCCGCCACCAGCTTGGCCGCGTCCTCCAGCGACAGCACCCCGGCCACATGCGCGGCCGACAACTCACCGATCGAGTGACCCAGCAGATAGTCCGGCTTCACACCCCACGCCGACACCAGGCGGAACAAGGCCACTTCGAGAGCGAACAGACCGGCCTGCGTGAACTGCGTCTGATCCAGCAGCTCACCACCCTCGAACACCACATCCCGGATCGGCCGGTCCAAGTGCCGGTCCAGCTCCGCACACACCACATCGAACGCATCCGCGAACACCGGGTAGGACTCGTACAGCTCACGGCCCATACCCGACCGCTGCGCACCCTGACCCGAGAACAGCACACCGGTACGCCCCTGCGTCACCGCACCCGAGACCGTCCGGTCACCGATCAGCACCGCACGATGATCCAGCACCGCACGCGTCGTGGCCAACGAGAACCCGACATCCACCGGATTCCGATCCGCGGCGAACTCCGAAAGCCGCTCCACCTGAGCGACCAGCGCCTCGGACGTCTTCGCCGACACCACCCACGGCACCACCGGCACACTCGGCACGCTTTGCACCGAGAGCACCTCCGCTTCAGAGGGCTGCTCCAGAATCACGTGGGCGTTGGTGCCGCTGACGCCGAAGGACGACACGCCGACGCGCCGTGGCTCACCCGTCTCGGGCCACTCCCGCTGCTCGGTCAGCAGCTCGACGTCCCCGGACTCCCAGTCCACCTGAGGCGTCGGCTCATCCACGTGCAACGTCTGCGGCAGCACACCGTGCCGCATCGCCATCACCATCTTGATGATCCCGGCCACACCGGCAGCAGCCTGCGTATGACCGATGTTCGACTTCAACGACCCCAGCCACAGGGGCCGCCCCTCCGGACGCCCCTGCCCGTACGTCGCCAACAGCGCCTGCGCCTCGATCGGATCACCCAGCGTCGTACCCGTACCGTGCGCCTCCACGGCGTCCACCTGCGCGGCCGACAGGCCGGAGGCGGCCAGCGCCTGCCGGATCACCCGCTGCTGGGAGGGACCGTTCGGAGCCGTCAGACCGTTCGACGCACCGTCCTGGTTGACCGCCGTGCCGCGTACGAGAGCGAGCACCTGGTGGCCGTTGCGTCGGGCGTCGGACAGCCGCTCCACGAGCAGCATGCCGACGCCCTCCGACCAGCCGGTGCCGTCCGCGCTCGCGGAGAACGACTTGCACCGTCCGTCCGAAGCGAGGCCACCCTGACGGCTGAACTCGATGAATGCCCCTGGAGTGGACATCACCGTCACACCACCGGCCAGCGCCATGGTGCACTCGCCCTTGCGCAGGGCCTGAGCGGCCAGATGCAGGGCGACCAGCGATGACGAGCACGCCGTGTCGATGGTCATGGTCGGTCCCTCAAGACCGAAGGTGTACGCCACCCGGCCCGACAGGACACTCCCCGAGGTGCCGATGCCGAGGAACCCGTCGACGCCTTCCGGCACGGAGGCGGTCTGTGATGCGTAGTCGTGGTACATCATGCCGGCGTACACACCGGTTCTGCTCCCGCGCAGTGCGGCCGGGTCGATGCCGGCGCGCTCGAACGCCTCCCAGGTCGCCTCCAGCAGCAGGCGCTGCTGGGGATCCATCGCCAGCGCCTCGTGCGGCGAGATACCGAAGAACGCCGGATCGAACTTCCCCGCGTCGTAGAGGAAGCCGCCCTCCGCCGTGTACGAGGCGGCCCGATTCTCCGGGTCGGGGTCGTACACACCGTTGAGGTCCCAGCCCCGGTCGGTGGGGAACGGTGCGACACCGTCGCCTCCACCGATCGTCAGCTGCCACAGATCCTCCGGGCTGAGGACTCCGCCCGGGTAGCGGCAACTCATACCGACGATCGCGATGGGGTCGTCGTCCAGGGCATCCGTCACAGTCACGCCGGTCGGGCTCAGGTCGTCCTGCGTACCCACGACCTCATCGCGGATGTACTGGGCGAGCGATTCCGGAGTGGGGTAGTCGAATACCAGCGTGGCGGGCAAGCGAAGACCGGTCACCTCATTGAGACGGTTACGGAGTTCGACTGCGGTGAGCGAGTCGAAGCCCAGTTCCTTGAACGCCTGCCCGGAGGTGACGGAGTCCCCGGAAGCGTGGCCCAGTACGAGTGCGACTTCACGCCGGACGAGGTCCAGCACCCGCCGGGCACGTTCTGCCTGGTCCAGGCCGCGCAACTGGTCGGCGAGAGCCGAATCGGCAGTCCCGGACTGCGCGACGCGGCGTGCCGACACACGTACGAGTCCGCGCATCAGAGGCGCCACACCGTTGGAGGCAGCCCCCTTACGGAGGACAGGGAGATCGAGACGCAGCGGAAGGACCGCGGCCCGTCCCGTCGTCTCCGCAGCATCGAAGAGGGCGACACCCTGTTCGGCCGTGAGGGCGGGCAGACCGGCACGGGCCATGCGCTGGAGGTCGGTGGCGTCCAGGCGCCCGAGCATCCCGCCCTCGGCCCAGGGCCCCCAACCCAGCGAGAGACCCGCCAGCCCCTCAGCCCGCCGCACCTCGGCCAGAGCATCGAGGAACGCGTTCGCCGCCGCATAGTTCGCCTGACCCGACGACCCCAACGTCGCCGCAGCCGACGAGAACAACGTGAACATCGACAAATCCATGCCAGACGTCAGCTCATGCAGGTTCCACGCCGCATCGACCTTCGGCCGCATCACCGCAGCCAACCGCTCCGGCGTAAGAGACGACACCACACCGTCGTCCAGCACACCCGCCGTATGCACCACACCCGTCAACGGATGCTCCGGAGCAATACCGCCCAGCACCTCGGCCAGCGCGGCACGATCCGCCACATCACACGCGACGAAGGACGCCTGCGCGCCCAGCTCCTCCAACTCCGCAACCAGATCGGCAGCCCCCGGAGCATCACCGCCCCGACGGCTCACCAGCAGCAGATGACGGACACCACGCTCCACCACCAGATGCCGCGCCACCAGCCCACCCAGCGCACCACTGGCACCCGTCACCAGCACCGTGCCCACACCATCAGGCTCGATCACCTCACCCGAACCAACCGCCGCACGGGAAAGCCTCGGCACGAACACCACACCACCGCGCACCGCCACCTGCGGCTCACCCGAAGCCACCACAGCCGACAGAACCGACTCATCGGCACCCTCGACATCCACCAGCACGAACCGCCCCGGATTCTCCGACTGCGCCGCCCGCACCAGACCCCACACAGCAGCCTGCACAGGATCGGGCGACTCACAGAACACCGCACCCGACGTCATCACCACCAGACACGCATCAGCGAACCGCTCATCCGCCAACCACCCCTGCACCAGACCCAAAGCCCGGCCCACCACTTCATGCGTACGCGACACCACACCACCGGACACCGAACCGGACCCCGCGAACGACACCGCCACCACACCCGGCACCGCATCCAACACATCCAGACCCGTCACCAC
>NZ_MAPV01000299.1 GCF_001700505.1 Streptomyces mutomycini | reverse complement strand
GGGTTGGGGCGGGGGTGGCCTTGGTGAGGCCGACGGCGGCCTTGTCCTGCTCCGCGCCCGTTCCTGTATTCGACTCCGTGCCCGTGCTGTCCATGTGGCATCTCCCGTTGTCCCCGTGTCCCCGTTTTGGTCCGTCCATCGTCGGCCGCACGACCGGCCCGGCGCAGTCTCCGGAAGTCGCGATCCCGGGCGACGAAAGGTGTCGACTTTCGTCGTACGGTGGCACGACGCTCGGCCGATGCGCGCGTTCTTCCGGGGGCCTACCGTCGGTCCGGTGTATGCGGACAGGGAAGTGGATGTGGATGTGAGGGCGGGTACGGATGTGGGAGATCGACGGGTACGTTCCGCCGGGCTCGCCGTTCGGGGCCTCCGGCGGCGGTTGACCGGCGGTGTGCTCTGGAGCCCCGCCCGCATCGTCGGGGAGGCGGTGCTCGCCGTCACCCTCGCCGGGCTCGCCACGGGCATCGGCGCGTGGGTGGACACGTTCGGGGCGCGCACCGTCCTCCTCGCCGGGGCGATGGCCCTGCTGGCGCCCGCGCGCCACGCGCTGCCCGCGACCGCCCTGATCCTCTCCGCCCCGCTGGCCGGGGGGTGGAATGTCATGGCCTCCGTGCTGCTGGTCTGCGCCGCCTGGTCGGCGGGGCGGCGGATCACGGAACCCTGGCGGGTGGCCGCCGCGTTCGGGGCCGCGTGTGTGCTCCACACCGTCCCGGGCGTGTACCACGACATCACCTCGGGGGCCGCTCCTGTGCTGCCCGTCACCCTCGGGTGGAACGTCGTGACATTCCTGACCCTGGCCGTGGTGCCGGCCCTCGTCGGCCGCTATCGGGACCAACGGCGTCGGCTGCTCGACGCGTTGTGGCAGAACAACGAGCAACTCAGGCGCGAGCAGGCGATGGTGGCCCGCGAGGCGCGGTTGCTGGAGCGCAACCGCATCGCTCATGACATGCACGACAGCCTCGGCCACCAGCTCGCCCTGATCTCCGTGCACGCGGGCGCCCTCCAGGTCGACCCGGAGCTGACCGGGAACCAGCGGGAGGCCGTACGGATCCTCCGGGGTGCCTCCGTCACCGCGATGGCGGAGCTGCGGGCGGCGGTGGGGGTGCTCCACGACGAAGCTGAGTATCGGGAGCAACAGAACGAGCAGCAGTACCAGGGGCATCAGCCCCACCAGGGGAATCAGGGGGAGATTTCCTACCGGGAGTACGGGGAGCACCAGGGGCGCCGGCGGCAGCCGGTGGGCGGCGGTGCCTCGGTGCCGTACGTGCCCCGTACCACCGCCGCCATCGACGGCCTGGTCGAGTCGTCCCGGGGCGCGGGCACGGTGGTGTCGCTGGACCGGAGCGGTGTCCGGCGGCCGTTGGCGCCCGCCGCCGACCACGAGGCGTACCGCATCGTCCAGGAGGGGCTGACCAACGCCCACAAGCACGCGCCGGGCGCCCCGATACGCCTTGCCCTGCGGTACGAACCGGACAGCCTGGTCGTGGAGGTCACCAACGGGCCCGTGCCGGGCGGAGCGCCCGAGGTGCCGCCGGAGATCAGCGGCGGCCAGGGGTTGAAAGGGGTGCGCGAGCGGGTCGGCCGGGTCGGCGGCATGGTGCACACCGGGCCCACCGAGGACGGCGGCTTCCGGATCGCGGGGATGCTGCCGTACGGGGAGGAGAGCAAGGCGGGAAGCGGGGCGGTGAGCCTCGGGGGACACGGGGCGGGGAACGGTGCCCGGGG
>NZ_MAPV01000298.1:5733-6995 GCF_001700505.1 Streptomyces mutomycini | reverse complement strand
CCATGAGGCGACTGGCCCGTCGCCGCTACGACCTCGACCTGGCCGCCCTGGAGAAGGCGATGCGCCGACGGTCCGAGGCCCAGGCCGACGTGACCCGGTCGCGTACGGAGCTGAACCGCGTCTCGCGCACGCGCGGGCGCTCGGGACCGCCCTCCGAGGAGGAGAAGGAGGCCGCCCGTGCCCTGCGCGCGGACGTGCAGCAGGCGGAGGCCGCGGCCCGCGTCGCGGGGCAGGAACTCTCCGAGCTGCTGCTCGGCATCCCCAACGTGCCCCTCGACCGGGTGCCGGACGGTGACACCGAGAAGGAGGCGGTGGAGGTCCGCCGCTGGGGCCCGGCGCGGCACGGCACCGACGCCCCGCACCACGCCGACATCGGCGAGTCGCTCGGCATCCTGGACGGCCCGGGTGCCGCCAAACTCTCGGGCGCCCGCTTCAGCGTCAGCCGCGGTGCCGGTGCCCGTCTGGAGCGGGCGCTGACCGACTTCTTCCTCGACCTCCACACCCGCGAACACGGTTACACGGAGTACTCCGTGCCGTTCCTCGTGAACCGGGACACCATGACCGGCACCGGTCAGCTCCCCAAGTTCGAGGACGACCTGTTCCGTACCCAGGTGGGTGACCGGGAACTCTTCCTGATCCCCACCGCCGAGGTGCCGCTCACCAACCTGGTGGCCCAGCAGCTCCTGGAGGCCCGTGACCTGCCCCACGCCTTCACCGCGCGCACTCCCTGCTTCCGCGCCGAGGCGGGGGCGTACGGGCGCGACACCCGGGGAATCCTGCGCCTGCACCAGTTCGAGAAGGTGGAGCTGGTCCGCGTCTGCGCCCCCGAGGACGCACCGGAACAACTGGAGCTCATGGTGGGGCACGCCGAGGAATGCCTGCGCCGCCTCGGGCTCTCCCACCGCGTGGTCCTGCTGCCCGCCGGCGACCTCGGCTTCTCCGCGCGGATGACGTACGACATCGAGGTGTGGCTGCCGGGCAGCGGCGCCTACCGCGAGATCTCCTCGGTCTCCGACTGCGGCACCTTCCAGGGCCGCCGCGCGAACATCCGTCACAGGCGGGCCGACGGACGCAAGGGTCCGGCCGCCACCCTCAACGGTTCGGCCCTGCCCGTCGGCCGTACCGTCGCCGCCCTGCTGGAGCAGGGCGTGCAGGAGGACGGCTCCGTCCTGCTCCCCGAGGCCCTCGCCCCGTACACCGGTTTCCGCCGGATCCTGCCGGGCGGGACGACCGCGTAGCGCACGCACGCCGAGAGGGCGGGT